>CALVWM010000001.1 GCA_944367185.1 uncultured Clostridia bacterium
GCCGTCCCCAGCGCCAGCCCTGCCAGGATCCACACAAGCTTCCAAAAATCTTCATTGCTGAAATCCGTCGGCGGCGTATATGCAGGATAAATATCCACAGGATCAGCGACTACCGGAATAATAGTCACGTCATCGCCCTTGACAAAGCCCAAGTAGATAATATCGAATGCCAGATACACAGTATCTTGCATCGCTACAAACTCCGTTGTGTTAAACCCCCAATCTCCGTCAGCGTAATACTCCACAATAACGGTTTCATAGTCGGATACAGAGAATCGAAGCATATACACCGTCTCGTCTTTCTCTTCCGCTTCTTCCACATAGTTCCGTAAATCGGTGAGTTCGGTCTCATCGACAAGAATATCATCCGACACCGTTGAATCATTGCCGTTCACACGATCCGACGTAATTTCCTCAATCGGCACCACATTATTCGCTTCAAGCCAATCCTCTTGTTGCGACCCCGCCGGATAGAACATATTACAAAACTGCTGCCACACGCTCGTTTGATTTTGAATCTTCAGATCGATCCATTGACTTTCATCACGAGCGTCGAACTCACGAACGTTATACCCGCGCGTATGCCCCTCGTCAATTTCGTCGCTGAAAAGGTTTGCGTTATATGTTCTGCCGTCCACCGTCAGAACTTCATCGCCGGCTTTGACAGGGTAATTATTTGCCCAGCTTTCAAACAGATCGGGGGAAGCCGTTTTTGCAATATCGTCAACCTCAATAAGCCAATCAAAACGCTGCATCTGATCCACTGCATGCGGATCGTTCCAGCCCAACCCCGTCTGACCGCTACTGGATGGGCCGATATATTCATAAAATTCCAAATCAATAGCGCTATCATGATAGTTCCCGTCTTCGTCAAGCGGAAGCGCATAACCGAGATATGGCGTAAAGTCATTTATTACAGTGCTGTTATCTGTCACCAACGCCCAATTCATCTTGTATTCGTACCACTCCGCTTTGACGAGCTGCAATGCACCATATTCCGTGATATAACTATTCGGAATAGCAAAGTACACGCTTGAAAGCGTATTCCGCTCTTCCCGTGTCGGGCTCCCGCCGTTTAAACGACCTGTCCGATACCATGCGCTTTGAATCTGCAAGCCTATCGTATCAAGCTTTTTGTAGTCAATATCAAGCGTGCTTTCCGCTTCCGGATCAGCCCCGCAGCCTGCACTATACCCCGTGCAAAAATATGTAAATGACACGCCCTCCTGATTGTCCGCGCCGGCGAAACTGTCCGTGGCGTGGTCATCTCCTTGAAATAAAAGCTGCACACTTGCAATGTCATAACGCCTTACGCCGTCGTGCCTTCCGGCGTATGTCGCTGCCATGTCATACGCTTTTCGGTTATCCGACAGTTTAAACTTCAAAAAACGATTATTGGCTGTCGCGTCCAGAAACGTAATTTCCACGTTTTCATAATCCGACGGCTCGCCGTTTTCATCGTATTTCGTCGCCATGTTCACATGGTGCGCTCCTTCGGCTAAACTTACGGGCTTTTCTGAAGGGTTGTAAACATAAAAATAAAGTCCAAAATAATTATTCGAAATAAAAGGGCTTTCCGAATAAGCGTATTCCATAAAGCCAACTTCATCCAGCAGACGATGACGAAGATCGTCGCTTTGCGGATACATGGAGACGTCGATCTCTTTCAGGTCATCCTCGATCGCCGAACGGTCATAGGCGGTGTACTCTGCCGCAAAGACGGGCAAAAATGTACTCGCCGCGGCGCCAAGAGCGATCATGAGTGCGACCAAAATGCAAAAGACAGCCATGAGAACACGCCCCGCGCCCCTCTTGACTGTCTGTTTATTTATTTGAAAGAATGAGTTATACACATTTCGCTCCTTTTTGTGAGCATTTTATCACAAAGAGGAGTTCTTGTCAAGACCATTATCACAAAAAGGAGTAAATTTTTTTTCTACTTTTTTCATTCTCACCTTTGTGATAGAATTTTCATGAGGTGAAAACATGAATTTTGCATTAAGACTTAAAGAGGAACGTGAACGCAAAGGACTATCACAAGCCGCTCTTGCAAAAGAAATTGGCGTTGGGGTGTCTACGATCGGAATGTGGGAAAGCACAAGTCGAATTCCCTCCGCAAAAACGCTAAATAAACTACTAAAATTTTTTGGATGTTCTTTGGATTATCTTCTCGGAAACAGTGACCAACGAGAAGCCATTGAAGCAAAACATACCACGTATAAAGAATACGAAATTTCTCCCCAAGAAGCCCAGCTTTTAGAAGGATTTCGCGCGCTCTCATCATCTACTCAAGAAGCCCTACTGCGTGTTTTGGAAAATTTCCTTGAAATAGAAAAGCGCGCCTGACCTTGAAAAAAATAAAAAGGCATAGTATTCTTATCTCACTAACTAACAAAGGAGTTGAATACTATGCGCTATTCAGAAGATCAGTACCAAGCTTTCCTTGAACACCTCATCTCCGAGATACTTGCGGAACACAACCGTATCGGAATTGCGGCAGATCAATGGAAATCCTCTTTTCGCTTGATCACGCCGGACTTCCAAAAAAAAGCAATGACGACGATCTGCTGATTTTTCCTAATGCAAGATCATCATCAGAAAAAAATCTTCCTGCCGAACCGGAACAGAGGGAAAGCACAGCACAGACGGAAATAGGATTTTTGGAATCTATACCTATCCTGGAATTTACACCAAAGGAGATTTCAAAGATGCCTACATTTTTTAGACAAGTTTTCAAATTGAAAGGAGGTAAAGCAGCTTATATCAGAAAAAAGGAAAACGGGACGTATGAAATCCGTTATAGGCGCGACGGTTTTAACCTTTCTGTCAGCTCAAAAAATCTTGCCGATGCTAAAGTGCGTTTTATTCAAGCCCTATACTCTGCAAAGCCAAACAATACGAATGATAAGACCATTTTCGGCGAATATGCAACACAGTGGCTTGAAGTCGTAAAAAGACCGCAAGTTAAGGAAAATACTCTTGCTTTTTATCGTTTCACCTTGCAAAAGTATATTATCCCACGTTTCGGAAGGATGCAATTAAAGGACATCAAGCCTATTGACGTACAGAAGCTGCTAAATGATCTTGAAGGGAAAGGAATTCGCCGCGGAACTGAATGCGCCTATGTTGTGCTTAAAGCGATTTTTGATTTCGCAGTTGCGGAAGACTTGCTCACGAAGTCGCCGATGACGCTGATCCGCAAACCCAAGCACGAAACAAAACATGGTCAAGCCTTTACCGTTGAAGAAGAGCATACTTTTGTAGAACGCTGCATCAACAGTCATACAGTATGCCGCTATGCCTATATCCTCATGCTGTTTACAGGCATACGACGCAGCGAGCTGGCATCTGTTCAAGTTTCCGCACAATGGATCACCGTCATTACCGCAAAAACACGCAAGGGAGAATCTGTAAAAACACGAAAAATCCCTGTCTCCCCTATGCTCCAACCATTTTTGCCATTTATCACAAAAGATGTGCTCATGGTGAGTTTAGATGCGTTGACGAATACCTTCAAAAAAATAATGCCAGGACGACACCTGCATGAGCTGCGCCACACATTTATCACGAGATGCCAGGAATGCGGAGTCAGCCGCGAGCTTACTTCCCTTTGGGCAGGACATAAAGCGGACAACACCATGACAAGCAACGTCTATACGCATTTTTCGGAAGAATTTCAGCTCATAGAAATTCAAAAACTTCGGTATTAAGGAAAGCATTTCCCCATATTTTCCCCAATATGATAGACTTCTTCTGTATAATATGTGTATATTTTTAGTATTTCACAATTTTTATGCAATATATATGCGATATTTTGCATATAATTCACCTTGAATTGCCTGTAAATCTGACGTCTTCGACTTCGGTGGTTCAAATCCACCTCTTCCCACCACAGTGGAATAATACGAACACCGAAAAGGCGTTCGTATTATTCTTTTCCATCGACTATTTCGGATTGATCCTGCCAAGAAAAAAATAGCCCTGCCGATCATGGCACAGGTTGACAGATAACTGTCAGCCTGTTTTTATTTCCCTCCGAATTTGTCTTTTTCGGTCGGCTATGGTAGCATAGTTCCTCGCGGACGTCAACGGCCGCAAAATCGTCGCTTAAAACACCCATATCGTCATGATTTCACCTCTTCGGATCACGGTATGTACGAATGATCGATGTTAAAATTTCAGCCTCGTGTTTTGAAAGTTTCGGCAACAGGCTTTGAAGAAAAATAAGTTGCTCTTCCGTCAGAAATTTACGGTTCTGCCGAAGGGTACGTCCTTCCATGGCATGAACTCCTCCGCCTGTGCCTTTCGACGTATAAATCGGATAGCGCAGCGAAAGAAGCAGCACGTCTTTTTCAATTGTACGCCTGCTGACATGAAACTCAAATGCAAGATTTGCAATCGTCTCATGCCGGCGCGAACATAGAATGTCTATGATCGCCTCGCGCCGTTCCTCCGCTGACACGTCGTTTTCCCCTCTTTTGCGTTGTTATGCCTTGATTCTAAAACCCCAATACGAAGGAAAAGTTCGTATTGAAAAATTTTTTTGAATCAATTTTTAAAATAAAAAGGTCCCGACACAGACTGCCATTTCGCAATCTGCCGTCGAGACCTTTTATCAAGGCTGTACCACTCGATGTTTTACTATTCTCTTACACAGACGTAAGTTTTATTTCCTGTCTATTCAAGAAACCTGCCAATGGTTTCTTTGACCTGCGCTTTGAAACGGTCGATATAGCTTGCGATATAGTCGGCAATATCAATCGTTTTATCCATGAGCGGGGTTAAGTCCATCGCGTAGTTGAGCGCGGTGTAGGTATCGCACGCATGGCTTGCGGAGAAGGTGGCGTTCGCAAGCCGTCTGCCCTCTGCCGCCAAGTCGTACCGTTTGCCGCCCACGATCTGGCTATCGAACACCGCCGAAAGACAGCGCATGAGGTTGGGGTGCGGTCCGCAGTCGAGGTAAACCTTTTCGTCGTCGTTCACCCAATCGAGATCACGCCACACCTCGCAACCGTACACCTTTTCAGGGCGCTCCTCTGGTCTGAGCAATCGCAACGCCGCAATGACTTTGAGCGCCGTAGCAACGTGCGTCTCGTGCTTGTCTGCAAGGTTGTGCGTGTAGAGATATTTCGGCTTTGCCTTTCGGATGAGATCGGCAAGCTCTTCGACAATTTTGGCATTGCCAGCGTCCTTCACCTCTTTGGAAGGGTGAGAGAGCATTGCCAAAAAGCCGTACTCGCCCACCATCGCTGCCTTTTTCTGCTCAATGACGCGCACCTCCTTCATCTGTTCGTCCGTGTAATCGGCGTAAAGCCCGCTTCTCGGACTCCCCGCGCCGTCCGTCACGACGATGGCGCCAAACCACTTGTCTTGATTCCCGAAGCACTCCGCGATGGGCGCGTACGCCATAAATTCAATGTCGTCCTGATGCGCGGAAATGGCAAGGTGTGTTGTACGGGAAATTGCCGCCTGTTCCTGCGTTCCGTCCGGAATATATGTGATCATTTTATCTCCTTTGCGAGCATTGCCGCGCCGACCAGCCCCGCGTCGTTGCCGAGGCTCGCCGCTCTGATCGTTACGGGCGCATATCTGCCGCGTCCAAGAATTTTTGTGTCCACCATCTTCTGCAAGGGTAGCGTGAGTGCTTCCCCTTCCGCGGAAATTCCTCCACCGATAAGCACTGCCTGCGGGCGGAACACATTGACGATATTTGCGATCCCCTCCGCAAGATACCCGAGGTACTGCTCCACGACAGCTTTCGCCGTTTCGTCGCCCCGCCGCATTCCGTCAAACGCCGTTCTGCCGTCCGCATTGTCGGCGTTCCCTCTGCAAAGTTCCCACATTTTGCTTTCGGGGTGGCAGACCATTGCGTCTTTCGTCTGCCGCACAAGCGCGCTTGCGGAGGCGTACGCCTCGAAACAGCCGCGCCGTCCGCAGGCGCAAGGCTCGCCGTCCAGACAGATGGCCTCATGCCCAAGCTCCGCGCCTGCGCCCAGCTCGCCCGTGAACAGCTTTCCGCCGAAAATGATGCCGCTCCCCACGCCCGTGCCGAGCGTGATGAGAACGATGCTCTTATACGCCTTTCCCGCGCCGCAGGCGTACTCCCCGTACGCCGCCGCGTTCGCGTCGTTACAAAGCGTGACGGGAATGCCGAGCAGTTCGCCCAGATCGCTTGCAAGAGGCTTATCCTCCCAGCCGAGGTTTCCGCCCGTAACGACCATACCGTGTTCGCCGTCGATGACGCCCGGGCAGCCGATGCCCACGCTCTCCGGCGCACCCATGTCCGCGATCATCCCTTTTACCGCCTCCGCGATTGCGGACACGGTCGCCCCGTAATCGCAGCCCGCGGGCGTGGGGATTTTATCTTTTTTGAGAATGTTTCCGCTCTCGTCGACTGCGCCGAACTTTACGAACGTGCCGCCCAGATCGACGCCGATATGATAGCTCATAACTTTGCCGCCGCCTCCCGATCGGCGATGAGAATGCAGTCTGGATGGAGCTGTAATACGGATGCGGGAACGTTTTCCGTCACTTCCCCTTTCGCCATTTTACAGACAGCGTCCGCCTTGTTCGCCCCGCTCGCCAGGATGAGGATCTTCTTCGCCTGCATGATTTGTTTAATTCCCATCGTGAATGCCTTGCGCGGCACTTCGGAGATATCATCGAACAGCCGTGCGTTATCCTTCACCGTGCTCTCCGCAAGCGTGACAACGTGCGTCCCGCTCCCGAAGGGCGTGCCCGGCTCGTTGAAGGCAATGTGCCCGTTGCTCCCAAGCCCCAACAGCTGAATGTCGCGCGGGAGCTGTTCGAGAAGCGCGTCATAGCGGGCGCACTCCTTTGCCTCGTCCTCCGCCATGCCGTTTTCAATGTTGGTGTTCTCGGGATCGATGTCCAACCCGTCGAACAGATTCTTTCGCATGAAAAACGCATAGCTCTGCTCATGCGTTTTGGGCAAGCCCTTGTACTCGTCGAGATTGGCCGTGCGGATGTGCGCGTAACTTGTACCGTGCTTTTCATGATCTGCGATCATGTGGGCGTACAACCCCAGCGGCGTGGTGCCCGTGGCGAGCCCCAGCACGGCATACGGATTTTTCTTTACCACTTCCAGCATCACTTTCGCCGCTTTTGCCGATAACTCTTCGTAATCCTTTGTAACGATGATTTTCATAATAATTTCCAATGTAGCCCAATTAAGTCTTCAATAAAAAATTTGCTATTCAATCACAGGAAAAATAGAAATTCTCAAACGTGTAGTTGCATAAGGCACAAGTTTCACAATTTCCTCTTTCTCTGTTTGAGATAATGAAAAATTCCTGACCCTTGGAGTAAATAATGCCTTCTTATGAACAATTGTCCCCTTCCCGCGCGGTGTCTTTCTTGTCAAAAAAGCATTTACCTTTCTCAGTTTCCAAGCCGGAATGCCATGCACCACAACATCGATCGACAATCCGCTGTTCCCTGCGCGCCAAGGTTCTTCCTGTACCGAGGCGGTACTGCGAAATATGGGATCGATTTCCCGCACAGACGGCATACCGTAGTTCCATTTGCTCCCCGGGTACAATGCGTAGTGCGGAAAATCCTCATTGTTCCGATCACGTAACCCTAAAATGATTTTTTCTTCACGGATCGGAAGAGCATATAACAGCGGTCCCTTTTTCAGGCTCACTCCGCCGGCATTTTGTATAAACTCTATTTTATCTTCAAACTCCAAATCTATTACATCGCCATCAGAAAAAATCCTGTCGATACGGATCATGCTTCCTTCCAGACGATAAGAATAATCTCTTCCATTGATTGAAATATGCGTTCTGACCGCCCATGACGGCATACGAAGCCGCAATGAAAATTCCGCCGTACCCTCCGTTTTTATATAAAATTTTACAGAATTCCTAAACGGATATGATGTTTTTTCTTCTATTTCCACGAAGGATCCGCGGACTTCCGTCCTGCATACCGACGGCGCGTACAGAAATGCAATCAGCCCTTCGCGATCGCACATCCAGCTCCGCGCAACGTAATTCGGCATAAATCTGTGCACATTCCCCGCGCAGCACGACAAGAACTTTTCGGGCGCATAAGACATCCAATCTTCCCCTCGGAAAAAGAAAAGATGATTTGACGTATCGTCGGCAAGGACCTGATTCGGGCAGGAAAAATACTGTTCTCCTCTAAAATCGTCATCCACGGCTCCGAGCCCGGCATTAAACACCGCATTCTCGATCCAATCGCCATATTTTCCGTCGCCCGTTATCATAAAAAGATATCCGAGCGCCCATGTCAGATCGGATATGTCGCACGTCTCATGCGCCGCCTGGGAATCGCTGTTCCCGTTCAGATACTCCGACGAACTATTAACGCCGTCAATGAGCATCTGATCACGATAAAGTTTATCGAAAGCGTTAACCGCCGCACGTTTATAAATTTCTTTTTTCGTGTAGAGATATAAAATTGCCGGAAGTTTACATATTTCATTATAAGTGACACCATGATTGCGACACACTTTCCGATCGGAAAGCATCCCCTGCAATGTCAGGTCTCTCATTTCAGCCCCTTCCGGAGCGTCGGAATCATCTGCATAAATCTGATTAAATACCGCATAAGCCTCTTCCGACATTTCCAAAAAGCGCTCGTCTTTTGTTTTTCCGTATAACCATAACGCGCATTCTATGGCGGATATATCCCTCACGGCAATGATCCTCGCCCCGCTCGGCGATTTTATCCGCTCTTTCAGATCCGCACGGATATAGTGTTTTTTTAATGCTTCCAATATACGACCGTCTCCTGTCGCCTCATACTCCGCCATCAGCGCGCGGAAATAAACAGAATGCGCCCAAAGCATTCCGTCTTTCAGAAAAGACGGTCCGATATATCCGTCCGCATCCGCGTTTTCAATAGCAGGATATATCTTGCCCTCGGCATACTCGATCAGTTTTTTATCATCGATCAGCCATCCGCAACGAATCATTCCATCAATCCAGTAAGCATTCTGCTCAAAAGGCGTCCAGGCATCATCGACGCAATTCAGTCCGCCAAGAAAATTTTCATCCTCTCCGACGACAATATCCTTTTCCCCTTCCCAATATTTTGTGACGAACGGTTTGCCGATCCTGCCCATATTCCCCGTCAGTCCGCTCGCCTGCGTTTTTAAAAACCGCTCGATCCAGCCGCCGGCTTTCAGTTCGCACAATCTTAATTCATGAATCATAGTTTCTTCGCTCGCATTCAGGAAATTATTCTATTTTTTGAGAATGATACGGAACGTATTGCTTCCGTTTTTTCCGGCACGATAACGCTCGGCAAGTTCCGGACCGCAGGAATTGCTTCCCACACCGCTCATAACAATGTCCAAATTGATATAGGTGTTCCCTGTTCCTTTCAGTTCAAAATCATGCGCGCTTCGCATCAGCATTCTTGTAGAATACGGACACACATTAAAGGAAAACGGTTTTTCCGCAGTGATCGCCATATTTCCGACCGTTAATTTTGTACAGGCAAAATGGCTTCCGCTCTCCTGCGGTTTGATCGGATGCGGGTAATTTTTTTGCGCGGAAGATTCATATGTTCCGTATTCCGCCGCCATATGCTTATCTACGTAGCTCTCCGTCGGACCATATCCGTCGTATGCAAAAGAAAGATTGTCTCCCTGCAAAGCAAATTCAAATCCGATACGGGGAAGAAACCCGATAAAATCCGCAACGCTGTAATCCAACGCAATGTTCACTCCATTTGAAAGCGGAGTTGCTTTCAGAACAAAAGTCAGAACGGGTTTCAGGCAATTTTTTACCAACTCCCCTTCAAGGATCGTTACACCCCCCTCGGAAATCTGTTTTCTGCGAATGATCTGACTGCACCCGTCCAATCGATTCCATTGTTCTTTCAGGAACATATCGTTATCAAGATATGCCCGCATTATCTGCAATCGGATCCCTTCCGCAAAGCGCGCGTCCCCGATCCGCAATATTTCGCCCCCGTTTCCGAACGTGATTTCCGAAGGCGCGCCCTCGCCGTACGGCATCAGACCGCACGGCGGCGGCGTAAACGTTTCTTCCCGTTTTCCGCCGTAAACCGCTTTAACTTCCAGAAGGTTGCTTTTCACCTTTCTGTCGGGCGTGACCAATCCGTCTACACAGAAGTTGCCGTCATGCTCCGTCTCTCCGAAATCTCCGCCGTACAGGAATCCTTTTTCTGTTCTGACGGCATGATCGCACCACTCCCACACAAAACCGCCCATGAAACGGTCGCTCCGATCTATTTCACGCCAATAGTCGTTCATGTCGCCGTTGCTGTTCCCCATTGCATGAGAATACTCGCACAGCACATATGGACGCGTTTCACGCCGATCCGAGAGGTATTCCGCGAAACTTTCAACCGGAGGATACATACGGCTGACGACGTCGAGGCGATCGGTATAATATTCCGATCTGTCCGTCTGAAAAATGCCTTCGTAATGAATCGGGCGGCGATCCTTGTTCCGAATATAGTCTGCCCCTGCATAAAACATTGCGCCATAACTTGACTCGTTTCCCAATGACCAAATGAGCACGCAAGTACAGTTTTTGTCGCGTTCATAGAGGTTTATCTCCCGATCCAGAACGCCTTCGTCAAAAATCCCCGAATTGGCATACTTTTGCCACAACGAGATATCATATCCGCCTTGCGACGTGCAGACGCCGTGCGTCTCTATGTCTGCCTCGTCCATCACATACAGCCCCAAAACATCGCACAGCTCGTAAAACTGCGGCATATCGGGATAGTGCGATGTACGGACAGCATTGATATTTGCCCACTTCATGAGTTTCAGGTCTGTAAGCGTATCTTCTGCGCTTACCGCCGCCCCCGTCTCGGGACTCATCTCATGGCGGTTGACGCCTTTGAGTTTGATATGCCTGCCGTTGAGCATGAACACGCCGTTCCAAATCCCGACCCTACGCAATCCTACGCGCTGTAAAATCCGTTCGCCGTTCGCCGTCAGGATAACGTCGTACAAATGCGGATTTTCCGCCGACCACGCAACGGCATTCGTTATATGGACCGCCGCGCTTTTATGAGGAAGAACTTCTCCGTTTTCCGAGCCGACAGAAAATGAGAACGGGATCCCGCTTAAATTTTCAATCGTAATAGTTCCGTTGCCGCCGTCATAATCCGCTGCGATTTTAAAATCCGTGATATGCTCCCGCGGGCGGCGCAGTAAATACACGCTGCGGAATATCCCTGTAAAACGGAATTTATCCTGACACTCCAAGTAGCTGCCGGCGCTCCATTTCAGCACAACAACATCGAGAACGTTTCTCCCGCAGCATACGTAATCCGTAATATCGAACTCGTTCATTGCATGGGAAATCTGCCCGAAACCGACCTCTTTTCCGTTGACGAAAACATAGAACGCGCTGTCCACGCCTTCAAAAACAAGGTAGCATTTTTCATCCGCCCTTTCCCAACTGAACGAACGGCGATAATGAAATACAGGATTTTCTTCCGGGACAAAGGGAGGTTCAAACGGAAACGGATAACGGCTGTTAATGTATTGGATCTGATCATACCCGTGCAACTGAACGCAGGACGGCACGGGGATCTCCCTGTCTGGCACATCATTCAGATCCACATCTTGTATCTTCTGATATGCGCGGATCTTCCAGATCCCGTCCAAGGAAACAAACCGATCGCTCTGCTCTCTGTCAATGATATGATTCTTAAAGGGTATCTTCTGCTCTTGCCCGAACGGAACGTAATACGCGCGCGGCGCGCACACGCCGATTCGGCGATACGAATAAAATTCCTGTTTCATGTACGGTCACTCTCATAAAGGAAAACTTCTTTCACATTCACAGCCGTCGAAGCAAAGCGGACCGGCTGATGCGCTTTTAAGCTGACGATAAAACCCGCCCGCCCGTCGGAAGTACTCTTCGCACTGAATACGGCGCCCTGACGCTCTTCAAACATCACGGGAACGCTGAATTGTTCCAGCCCGCTGCCGTTCGCCTCGTAACATACTTCAAGAAGATATTTTCCGCTGCATTCCGGAACAAAAATATTTTTCGATACAGCATATCTTCTGAAAAAATCGCAGCGCGTCTGATCATCGGCGACGGCAGCCCCTTTGAACGACTGCGTCCGCATGATAAAACGGAAGATCCTGCGCGCAGACCGCTGCAATTCCGCTGGCGAAAGCCCGCCCTCTTTCAGTTCGGTCATAAGGTCGTCATGGTCAGCCGTAGCATCCGGAACAACCATATAAAGATCGTTTTGCGCTCTGATCATCTGAGAAATGTTTGCGCTTGAAAACGACCCGTCGGAAAATTTATCGGCGCGCGCCCACCAATCGCTCATGACGATTCCGTCATATCCCCATTCCCGCCGCAAAATGCAATCCGTCAATCCGACATTTGCGCACGCGGAGACGCCGTTGATGCGATTATACGAAGTCATGATGCAGGAAACTTTCCCGCTCTTTACGGCGATTTCAAAAGGTTTCAGATAGATTTCCCGCAAGGCGCGTTCGCTTACGATCTCATCTTCCCCATCCCGTCCGGCTTCCTGTCCGTTGACGGCAAAATGTTTCAGAGTTGCGTAAACTCCGTTTTCGGCAAACGTCCGCGCGACGGCGGCGGCAAAAACGCCCGCAAGCAGCGGATCTTCCGAGAAATACTCAAAATTTCTGCCGCCGAACGGATGTCTCTGAATGTTCACTCCCGGCGCAAGAATGACGTCGATTCCGCTCTCCTTCATCTCGTCGGCAAAGCCCTGAAATATTTCAGCAAGCGGCTCCGTTGACCACATTGAAGCCAGCAGCGTTCCCGACGGAATACAGGTGTACTGTCTCCCGTCCTCCGTGCGTGGACCGGAAGGACCGTCGCACAGAGAAACAATCGGTACGCCGTGCGTGCGAAAAAGAGAGGTCGTGCCGCCGATGACTGCCGCCGTGCCTGAAACCTGCGACTTGGGGCTTCCCCAACCCTCCCCCTTCACGAGCTGCGACAATTCATCCGCTGTAAACTGTGCAAGAAAATCGTCCAATCCGCAGCGCCCGTCCGCAACATCCCGCAACAAATAGCCCTTATCGCCCGTGAACGGTATCGGCTGAGGCAAATCTTCGGAACAAACGCAGTCGAAACCGACAACCTTCGCTTTTCCGTTCCGCGTCAGCCGCATAAAACCTTTCTGCGGATGCAAAGCATCGCTCGTCCGCTCGATGCAGACCGTTTCGGGAAGGACATACTCGCTGATTCCCACGCAATCGCGCGCGTTTTTTCCGAGCAGAACGGTATATGTTCCCGCCTCCATGACAAACGCATGACCGAAGCCGCAGACATCCGAATCGTCAAAGGCGCACATTGCCGATATCGGGAAAGAAACTCTTATCCTCTGGCTTTCTTTTGGCGCAAGCGTCCTTGTCTTGCAAAATGCCGCAAGCTCCCGCTCCGCCTTTCCAAGCCTCCCCTGCGGCGCGGAGAAATATACCTGTACCACCTCTTTCCCCGCGCGATCGCCCTCATTTCTGACCGTCACCTCGATGACCGCATTTTCTTTTTCAAATACGCACTGCGCCGAGGAGAAAGAAAAATATGTATAACCGAGTCCGTACCCGAACGGGTAAATGATTTTTTCGGGACAAAAAGAAAGAAAATAACGATACCCGACGTAAATATCCTCTGTATGGATATTGCGCGAAAGGTCGCCGAACGGAAAAACGGAATATGCAGATATTTCCGCAGCCGTCATGGGAAGTCTTCCCGACGGAGACGCCTCGCCCGTCAGAAGCCGCGCCGCGCCCGCGCCACCCTCCTGTCCGCCCTGCCAGATCAGCATTACCGCTCCGACCTTATACCGACGAACCCATGAAAGGTCGATCAGATTTCCGCTGTTGATCACGACGGCGGTATGACGGAAGTATTTTGTAACAAGACGGACGGCGTTTTCCTCTTCATCCGTCAACAAATATCCGCCCTTGCCGTTTTTGACGTCGATGCTCTCCCCGAACACCCGACTCAGAACAATGAGCGCTTTTTCGCAGCGTGATGACGCCGCGCAGACAAATTCATCCGTAAGTACGGGCTGTTTCTGAACGGAAGGAACGATCCAGCCGTCGCCCTCGTTGTACGGATTCTCCGCAATAAAATTTCTGTAAAAATTATCCACTTCGCCGTCGATCGGAAGCGTTGACCGCAGGCAGGTATTCAGGTCTGTAACGTACGGACAGTTGACTTTTCCTCCTGATCCGGAACCGCTTTTTACGTATTCAAACTGCTCTCTCCCGAATATGGCGATCCTCTCATTTTTCAGAAAGGGCAGCGTCCCGTCGTTTTCCAGCAGAACGCACCCCTCTTCTACCGCCTGTCTGCAATATGCGGCATATTTGTGTTTATCCATTGCAACCCTCCGCAATTTTCAATCAATATACATTTATTCCGAACACCCGCGCCTTCTCGTCACCGTAGGTTTCCAAAAGGCGGATCACAATCTTATCCGCAACGACGCCTTCGCAGTCCAGACGGCAGAACCGGAGCTGATTTTCGTTCTGTTCGATTCTGTGGATCAATTGATCCTGCAAGTAAAACTCCGCACAGAAACGCCTGACGAGCGACGAAGGGATCGGCTTTTGCCTGCTTCTTATCGCATCGGACAGCGTGATCGTGAGTTCAGAAGAAAGATCGGAATCAAACCTCAGCACGACGCTTTTCGGTTTTTTCGGCGACGCCCACTGAATGCAGATCCATTCGCCGTCTTTTCGCATCCCGTCCGACTGCCAGCAGTTTATTTCCGCCCCGATATTGCGCAGAATCCCGTTTGTTACATTGCTTAGAGTATCCTGTCCGCCGGAACAGCTCAGTTCCCCCTGCAATGCGAGATCGTCGTCGGTGATCAGTTTCAGTCCCGGAAGATAGCAATCGTCCTTCATGAGAAGCTCTTGAAGAACCTCTATTCTCTCACCCAGATCCCGCGGAGCAAGGCGATGGGCAATGCAGAGAGCCGCCGCCGTTCCGACGGCTTGTCCCACGACGGCACAGGTCCCCATTACCCGCGTAGAGGCGAACGCGATATGAGAAACGCTGATCGCTCTGCCCGCAAGGAACAGATTCCCGATATTGCGCGAATACAGACAGCGGTAAGGAATCCCGTAGCATCCTTCAACGTCCACATACGAATTGGGAGGAAGAGACGCGCAGTTCAGACCTTCGGGAATATGCAGATCGATATTCCAGCCGCCATAGGCGACAACGTCCTGAAATGCCGTATGAGAGACGAGATCCTGCTCGCGCAGAACATAATCGCCCGTAAGCCTGCGGCTTTCGCGCTTTGCGGGGAAGGGCGCGATCCAATCGAGCGCGTAATTCTCGGCGTGATGCCCTTCCGTATTTTTGATGTGATCCCACACCCCGAACAACATTTTTGAAAGTTCGGAATATATTTTATCCTGTTCCCCGATAATGTCCTCTGCTCCCGCTTCTATCCACCAATATCCTGACGAGATCTCCTGATGATCGCGGAAGTTCAGATCCTCTTCGGTATAACGGTACGCCCATGACGGCGCAGCAAAGGGCATCCGACGTCCCATATCCTTCGCCGTAAACATAAGCGAGCTTCCCATTACCCTGCGATCCGAACATGCGGGCGCGTGCGGCTCTCCAAAGACATCCTTCCCTTCTCTGCCGTACATAAAGTCCGCTCCCGCCTGAAACCCGATATACCCGTCGCCTGTCGCGTCGACGAATATATCCGCAGAAAAACAGAATCGTTTTTCCGTGGCGCTCTGCACGGCGGAGAGCTCGCAAATCTTGTTGTCCTCCGTTCTGACGTCAATGATCCGCGTATTTAAAAACAGTTCCAATCCTTCCTGCCCGATGACCGCGTCAAGAAAGATATAGTCCTGCACATTGAACGACTGCTGAGGATTTGCAAACCTATTTTTCAGCAAAAGCTCTTCAATGATGCCTGTTTCGCGCAGGTTCGGTTTGTTGGCGTGAATGTCGGCGCCGCAGATATGCATACGCACTTCGCTCGACGCATTTCCGCCGAGCACGGGGCGATCCTGAACGAGCGCCGTATGCGCGCCGTGGCGCGCGGCTGCAAGCGCCGCGCACATTCCGGACACCCCTCCGCCGACTACAATAACATCAAATTGTTTTTTCTCCATACAGTTTGTAACCCCCGTACGCAACTTTCATCCGAAAATTCAGCAGAACGCCGAACGCATCAATTTTTCAGATCGTCGATCTGAACACACCCGCCGTTCAGACGCGACTGTTCAGCCGCAAACGCCATCAGATGGCTTTCAACAGAAACATCGAGATAAGAAACGCTGTCGTCTTCCTGCCCGCATAATACACGGTAAATGCTTCTCATCATTTCTTCATCTCCGCCGCAATGTCCGCCGACAGCATTCTGCGGGAGTTCAGGAATTACCTGACGGGAAGGCGCGCCAAATGGACGAACTTCGATCAGGTTGTGCTCCATATGCCCGTAAAGCTCTGCTTTTGTGCCGTAGATCTTGATATCGCGGTATATTTCCTGTGAAAACGCCGTCATTGTATGGCAAACCGTACTGCCCTTTTCAAATTCCATAATAGTTACCTGATGATCTACGACATCGTTGTCTGAGCGGAATACGCAGCGATCATATTGCGTTTTGCGCAGATCGGCAAGGATATTTTCCTCGGACTGCCCCCGTGCGCAAAAATAACGTGCAAACTGATTCCGGACGGGATCGGGCGACGTATATAATTCCTGCGCGCGATACGGACACTCTTTCAATGCGCACTCCGAACAAAATTCTGCGGATCCCTTCGGGGCATTTTCCTGCTTATAAAACGATAAACTGCCATAAGATGCCACCGAAACACACTTACGGGATAACAGCCAGCAAAAAATATCCATATCGTGACAGCATTTCGCGAGGATCATCGGAGATGATTCGTCCGAGCGTCTCCACGGTCCACGCACATAACTGTGGGCATAGTGAAAATAGCCCACATTTTCACTCGCGTGAATCGAGACGATATCCCCCAATTCCCCCGCTTTGATAATCTTTTTGATCGCAGAGTAAAAAGGCGTGTAGCGCAGGACGTGACATACCAACACCTTCCTTCCCAAACGTTTGCAAGTACGATATATAGAAAGACAATCTTCCGGATTATTCGCAATAGGCTTTTCCAATAATAAATCGTAGCCCGCATTCATCATTGCCACGGCGTGTTCGCGATGCTGCGCATCCTGCGTGCAGATCACAACCAAATCGACTGTATAGCGCATTTTCAGGAAGTCCTCATAGCGCTCGAAGACGGGAACTCCTTTACAGTTCCGTTTCGCTTCCATAATGCGCGCCTGATTATTTTCTATAATCGCAACGAGTTTGAATTCCTGCGGATGCGCAACCGCATAGGAGGCGTAAATCGCTCCTCTCTGTCCATAACCGAATATAGCAATCGTTTTCATAAATAACCTCTTGTATTGATTTTACAACGGGCGGATCCTGCATCCCGCAAGATCCGCCCGCGCTTCATACTGTTGGCTCGGAGCTCCTGCAATCAGACAACTTCTTCCGTATATACGTACGAACCGAAGGAAACGGAATTTTCCGTAAAATCCCATACGCTGCCGAAGGAGGTCAACGCATCCTCTTTTGCCATATACAGTTCGGAATAAGAGCCGACTCCATAAACATCATAACCCGCTACGAGATTATTAAAATTCCGTGCAAGATAGGGCGTCTCGTCCGCTTTTGCACTGCCCGCCGCACCGTTCTGCACTGCGCCGAACACATACAGCGAATCTGCAACACTGTTCTCGTATGCAAGTCCGTAAGCCGCATGACGGTCTGTCGCGGAGACGGAGCTCGCACAGATACGGATAATAATCTTTTCCAGATGCGCGCCGCCTTTCACGATGAACGCCAGAGTTCCGAAACGATCTATTTGCGGCATATCCGCCATCTCGATATAGACGTTGCTGACCGTTCCGCCGGCAATGGCCCGCGTCAAAAATCCGGTATTCTTTGCATTCGCGCCTGCAAAACTGTTGGCGTGTTCCTCACCCGTCTCCGGAACGATAAATTTTCCTCCCGTCACGGTTTTTCCGCCGATCACGGCAACGTTTTTCAGAACGGACTGCGACGTCAGGATCCCGAACATTCCGCCAGCGCCCGCCTGAACGTTATAGATCGCATGGCCTCTTCCGTCCAAAGTTCCGTACCATCCAAGGTGCGCCATTTCATCGCCGGAAGGAGCGCCCGTTCCGTCATCGGTCCACCCGGGGCTCATAGTAAATTCAAAATATTCGCCGCCCTTATTGATATCTGCCGCAAGTACAAAATATCCGTCACGATACTGCGACGTATCGGTCGACGCTGCCTGTCCCGCCTTGGTTCCCTTGTAATACTTGCTTTGAATAAGTCTGAACTCGTCAAGGTCATTGATGACCATCGTTACGAACAAGAACTGCTGTTCATAAACTTTATCCTCTGTTTCCATGATCAGCCGATAGGTCTGCCCTACCGAGAGATCGGCAAGCGCATTCTCTGCAACCGTATATTGCCCATCCGAGAAACTGAACGCAGCAGAATAATCCTCACCGTCGATCAGTACCGCGGAGGCAGGGCTGGCTACGCCGCCGTATGTGAATCCGGCAAGCTCGAAATCGAATGTCCCCGAGAGAATTTCATGCGGTTTCTCCGTGATCGTAATATCTCCTGCAATCTCCGCGCCGGAAATGCGGTACGTTGTTTCGTTGATTTTTTCAACGGGAATCACGCTCCCGTCCGCATCGGTCACGATAACTGCAAGGTAGTAATCCTCCGCTGCGACGTCTGCCGTAAACCGGTAATCCACATCGGGATACGCTTCTGTGTTTCCGGAGAATGTGACGTTGTCCGTATCCGTAAACTCAACGCGGTATGCAGCGGACTGCGTCACCGTAACGGTGACAACGATATCGCCGGTGACGGCTTCTCCTGCAATGGTATAAAGACCATCTTTCGGTTCGATCGGATATTCGATCCCGCCAATCGTTACGGTAGCAATCGCCGACATTCCGTCCGACGGAGCGTTGACTCTGAAAGTAATATCCTGTCCGAGCAATACAGTATTGCCATCCGTTACTCCTGTAATATCCGAAATGAGTTCGTTTTCATCTGTAACGCTGAATGCGTACTTCGCCTCTTCATATACAGCATACAGCGTGACCTTCCCCTCAGAGTCAGGCTTCCCGACTAAGGGAACGCCGCCTGCCGTATCTATCGGCTCTCCATTCGGCTCCGTCGCCCATCCGACGAACCTGTATCCGATCTGAGCTTTCGGTACGGGAAGCACAGCATCGGAATACGCCTTGACCGCCATTTCGGAAAACGTTTCTCCCGTATTTCCCGTCGCCGTATTATCAAATACGAACGTCCTGTTCAAATCGAATATACCGTCCGGCGTAACCGTCGCATAAGGCTGTTCGGGCCATGTCCCGACCTTTTCCCCATTCGTATAGAACCATATCGTCCCGCCGTCCGTATCTTTTCCGTCAAACGCGTTCGTATCTCCGCTCTCGCCGATCTGATCGCAGCGGTGACGGAAAAGGACATACAAATCGGAATATACGTCGCTGCCGTCGGATTGCTGCGGCAGATCCATAATCCCGTTCGGGATATAAATCTCGTATGTGGTGACGAAATATCCGTTGCTGCCTGCAACAAGCCCCGCGGCATTCCCCTGCGTTTTTGTCGTAAAACTGCCCGCATAGGATTTATCGATCAAAACAGCCGTCGTGAGCCCCTTCAAGAAATAGTCATATTTATTGTCAGAGTCTGCGATATGCCCGTCGGGATACAATCTGTAATTGACATATTTCTGATAGGTCGGACTGTACCAGCCGAATTGCACGTGATCGACGATGTCCGGACAGCCGGAAGGAGAGGCGCCGTTGAAGTACACGACCGTATTCGTGCGGACCTGAACGGCGAGATACATTCCGTCGTCCGTGCGCTTCCCGTACAACTTCATATAATTTTCATTCGAGCCGTTCGTGTATTCGAGCGCATGACTTCCGTATTCATTTTCAGAAATCACGCCGTCCACACCGTCTTTTGCAATCGCGCTTTCAATGCCGCCGACGGATATAATGCTTGTGTTTGCGGCGTCATCCGTACCCTTGCCGATCTCTCCGACTGGCATTCCCCAGCTGCCGTGATAGGAGTAACTGTACTGAGCATTCGGAGAATAAACCGTATCCTGATACGACTTATGATTGTTGAAGTTGATGATGAGCATGCCGACGTAAACACGCGTATCGGCAAGATTTTCCGCCGAAAAATCTGCTGCCGTGTAACCGAGGTCAGCGTTCAGAATCGCGCTGACAGGCATCAGACCTTCCAGCGTATATTCATACGCGCCCGACTCTCCCGAAACCTTGGCGACTGCGCGGCTTGTGTCCGTTCCGCCGATATACCCGTCCACATTCACACCGAAGTACTGTCCGGCAGAACTTTTTGCGCTTCCGTCCTTTCTGCCAAGCTGGAAGCGGATCCCGTCCGAGAATAATACGTTTGCGCCGCCGTCGCGGTGGATAGAATACTGTTTTGCTTCGAGTTTGAAAAGAATCCCCTCTTCCGTGAGCGTAGCATATACTTTATATTCGTTTCCGTTGGCAAACTGATCGGCGATCACATAGGGCGTCACACCGTCATAGACAGAGGGGTCCGCAACATACTTCTCACCGGAGATCGCAATGTCATCCGTGACATACTCGGAATCGAGAACAAAGACTCCGCGCACGTCGTCATATTCAAGTTTCTGCTCCCGAGTTCCGATCTTCGCCGTGATGTCGTACACATAACTGTCTGCATCGGAAATACGTACAACGTAATCCTGACCGTATGTCGCCTCGGGAAGGTCGCTCAGTTCAAAACCGGACGTCTCTCCGACGGTCACCGTGAACTGTTCCGCCGTTAAAACCGCATACAACGTAACGGTGTCTCCGTCAATGACCGTCAGATTGCGCACGGTTGCTCCGTCGTCATACGCTTTTTCTCCGTTCGGCGTGAGAGACCAGCCCTCAAATGTATAATGCTCGGGAACAAACCCGTCAAGAGACCCGACATCCGTCAGCGTGACGTCCTGACCGTACTCTGCCGATAGCGTTTGCGCAAACGTCTCCTCTCCGTTGTCAAATTCAATGGTATATCTGACCGCGCGAACCGTCGCCGATACGGTAATCGCTTTATCGGTTACTGCAAAAGAATATGTGCCGTTCTCGCCCGTAACGGGAACGGGACTCCCGCCTTCCTGCGTTACGGATACTTCCGTTATGACATATCCTTGCTCCGCGTTTACGGTGAACGTAAACGGCGCGTGCTTTTCGGCAAGCAATCCGCTCTCGCCATAGGATACGTGTTCCGCCTGCCGATAAGTTACTTTGACGTGGCTGATCGAAACCGTTACGGTGACCGCGATATCGCCGGTGACGGCTTCTCCTGCAATGGTATAAAGACCATCTTTCGGTTCGATCGGATATTCGATCCCGCCGATCGTCACGGTAACGATCGCCACTCCTTCCGTCGGCTCGCCGATTCGGAATGTAATCTCCTGCCCGAGCGACGCAACGTTCTCCGTTACTCCTGTAATATCCGAAATGAGTTCGTTTTCATCTGTAACGCTGAATGCGTACTTCGCCTCTTCATATACAGCATACAGCGTGACCTTCCCCTCAGAGTCAGGCTTCCCGACTAAGGGAACGCCGCCTGCCGTATCTATCGGCTCTCCATTCGGCTCCGTCGCCCATCCGACGAACCTGTATCCGATCTGAGCTTTCGGTACGGGAAGCACAGCATCGGAATACGCCTTGACCGCCATTTCGGAAAACGTTTCTCCCGTATTTCCCGTCGCCGTATTATCAAATACGAACGTCCTGTTCAAATCGAATATACCGTCCGGCGTAACCGTCGCATAAGGCTGTTCGGGCCACGCCCCGACATTTTCTCCATTCGTATAGAACCATGTCGTCCCGCCGCTCGTATCTTTTCCGTCAAACGCATTCGTATCTCCGCTCTCGCCGATCTGATCGCAGCGGTGACGGAAAAGGACATACAGATCGGAATATACGTCGCTGCCGTCGGATTGCTGCGGCAGATCCATAATCCCGTTCGGGATATAAATTTCATATGTGGTGACAAAATATCCGTTATCGCCTGCAACAAGCCCCGCGGCATTCCCCTGCGTTTTTGTCGTAAAACTGCCCGCATTGGATTTATCGATCAAAACAGCCGTCGTGAGCCCCTTCAAGAAATAGTCATATTTTTGGTCAGAGTCTGCGATATGCCCGTCCGGATACAATCTGTAATTTACATATTTCTGATAGGTCGGGCTGTACCAGCCGAATTGCATGTAATCGACATTCTCCGGACAACCGGAAGGAGAGGCGCCGTTGAAGTACACGACCGTATTCGTGCGGACCTGAACGGCGAGATACATTCCGTCGTCCGTGCGCTTCCCGTACAACTTCATATAATTTGCATTCGAGCCGTTCGTGTATTCGAGCGCATGACTTCCGTATTCATTTTCAGAAATCACGCCGTCCACTCCGTCTTTTGCGATCACGCTTTCAATGCCGCCGACGGAAATAATACTTGTGTTTGCGGCGTCATCCGTACCCTTTCCGATCTCTCCGACGGGCATTCCCCAGCTGCCGTTATAGGAGTAACGATACTGGGCATTCGGAGAATAAACCGTATCCTGATACGACTTATGATTGTTGAAGTTGATGATGAGCATACCGACGTAAACCCGCGTATTGGCAAGATTTTCCGCCGAAAAGTCTGCCGCCGTGTAACCGAGGTCAGCGTTCAGAATTGCGCTGACAGGCATCAGACCTTCCAGCGTATATTCATACGCGCCCGACTCTCCCGAGACCTTGGCGACTGCGCGGCTTGTGTCCGTTCCGCCGATATACCCGTCCACATTTACGCCGAAATACTGTCCGGCAGAACTTTTTGCGCTTCCGTCCTTTCTGCCAAGCTGGAAACGAATGCCATCCGAAAACAATACGTTTTCGCCGCCGGCGCGGTGGAGCGAATGCTGTTTTGCATCCAACCTGAACAGAATCCCCTCTTCCGTAAGCGTTGCATATACTTTGTACTCGTTTCCGTTGGCAAACTGATCGGCAATCACATAGGGTGTGACGTTTTCATATACGGCAGGATCCGCAACATATTTCTCGCCGGAGAGCAGAACGTCGTCCGTTACATATTCCGCGTCCAAAACAAACCCGCCGCGTTCGTCATCATAGGTAAGCGCATATTCCTGTCCGGCGACGCTTGCTTCGATTTCGTAAAAATAGCTGTCCGAATCGGCAAGGCGCACAATATAATCTCTGCCATATGTCGCCCGATCGAGTCCCGAAAATTCAAAACCCGACGTTGTATCGGCAGTCACTTCATACGTTTCCGCTTCCAGAACGGCGTATAACGTTACAGTCTCCCCATCGTTGGAAGTAAGATTCAGCACGTTAGCTCCGTCGGTATATATTACTTCCCCGTTCGGAGCAAGCGCCCAGCCGGCAAATGTATAGTGTTCCGGAACAAATCCCGAAAGCGAATCGACCTTCGGCAAGGAAACGCTCACATCGTAATTTGCCGATATGGTTTCGGAGAATGTTTCCTCTCCGTTATCAAATTCTATGGTATACCTGACCGCGCGAACCGTCGCCGATACGGTAATCGCTTTATCGGTTACAGCAAAAGAATATGTGCCGTTCTCGCCCGCAACGGGAACGGGACTCCCGCCTTCCTGCGTTACGGATACTTCCGTTATGACATATCCTTGCTCCGCGTTTACGGTGAACGTAAACGGCGCGTTCTTTTCGGCAAACAATCCGCTCTCGCCATAGGATACGTGTTCCGCCTGCCGATACGTTACTTTGACGTGGCTGATCGAAACCGTTACGGAAATATCCCCGACGATCTCTTCGCCTTCGATCGTATATACGTTTTCAACAGGCTGCACGTCGATCGGCGATCCGCCGACCGAAACGAGAACGGTCGCAGAGATCTCGCCCGTTTCCACGAGCGTAAACGAATAATCCGTCCCATAGACCGCATTCGGCGCGCCCTCGGTCAGGCTGACCGCGTCGCCCGCAAGATTGCTGTAAGTCACCGAGTATGTGTTTGGCGTCCATTTTGCATACAACGTGACGTCCGAAACGGCATCTGCCGCAATGGACGTGACGGCTTCTCCCGAAAAATCGCTTGTCGTGTACCAGCCGGCAAAGGTGTTTCCCGCCTTGGTCGGGACGGGCAGCGAGGAAAGCCCGATGCCCTCTTCAAACGCGCCGAGGGCGTCCCCTTCTCCGCCGTTCAGAACGTACGTGATCTTATACGACGTTACAGGTTCATTCTCGTTCGTCTGATCTTCGGGCGTGCAGCCGGCAAACGCAGCCATGATCCCGCACATCAACAACAGGGCAAGCAACAACTTCTTTCCTTTCGCTCTCATGTTTTTCTCCCTTATCAAATTTCATTAAATCGAGCTTAAAAGTGCGCTTTCATCAACCGTATAGGAACCGAAAGAAATCTTGTTCTCCTGAAAATCCCAGAACTCCCCGAATCCGTCGCGATCGATCGCAGCGTTCAAATCCGCAAACGATGAAACGACCTGATAAACGGTTGCAACTCCGTATTGCACGGAATTCACCGCCGATAAGTTGCCTTTGGAAACGCCGTACGAATTGACAAGATTCCCGCGCGGCGCGGAAACTTCGATCGGATTGCCCGCAACCTCATTCACCATGACAGACGGCTGACTGGAATCGCTTGTTCTGTTCTGTCCGGAAAGAACAATACACACGGTATTGGAAATTTTTCCATATAGGGTCGTACAGATTCCCGCTTTCCCGTAAAGAGACGCCCCTACGGGAAGGCTTTCAACCGCGACCAGAACATTGTCCACCGTGCCGACCACGATTTCCGCCACAAGTCCGCTGTTCGATCCGTTATTGCCGTCGGTGCCGTCATGTATCTTCGCATTGACAAAGGCAACGTTTTTGACGACGCTGTTAAATTCGATGTTGCCGAACAGTCCGCGTTTCTCCGCTTGGATATTGCTGATCACGTGTCCCCGTCCATCAAACACGCCGTACCATCCGCGCTGCGCGCGCCAAGGCGCTTCCGCTCCTCCAGAATGGATACTGCTGTTTACATTGCGGGGGTCAACGCCAAACGTCTGCCCCTCAAAGTCAAGATCGGCATTCAGGATAAAATACCCGTCGCGTAAAGGATCGTCATTCTCGGCGTTTCCGTTTTCGCCTCCCTTGAAGTACACCGTTTTGATCTGCATAAATTCATTTACGTTGTCGATAATAAGCGACGCGCAGACAATCGGCACGTAAACGATAAAATCTTTTGTTTCAACGGTCAAGGTCCGTTCCCCGATCGGAATACGAGAAGGATCGAGAATAATCCAACCATTTACGACTCTGCGAATCCCAATCGCGTTTTCAGATACCGACACGGCGATCTCTTCCGATGCCGCAGGAAGATAATCCTGATATGCTGTCAGGTCGATTACGACAGAAGCCGCGTCCTGCTCGGTATCCGCAGACTGCGTGATCGTTGCGGACGGTTTCAGAATTTCAACGGCGATTTCTTCCGTTACATCGTTCAGCGTTGCCGTTACGGTTGTTTTTCCCGCATTCTTTGCAGTTATTGTACCGTTTGCGACTGTCGCAACGCTTTCATCCGCGCTATGCCAGACAACATTTCCCGAAAGATTCGTAAAAATACCGATCTCCGCACTCGTCGGCAGCCCCTCCCCGAAAATATCGGAGGAATACAGCGTAACGCTCTGCGATTCAGGAAAAAAATACCCGCCGTCTACAATTTCTACGCCGACATCCTTGCTCAGCGTAATGCCGGCATATTCCGCCTTGACCGTAACCGTTGCGTTCCCGACCGAAACGCCCGTAAGCGTTCCGTCCGACAGGGTCACGGCGCTGCTGTCCGACGAGAACGAGTACTGCGCCACGACCTGCTCATCCGCATAATATACCTGAGGAGAGAGATCGAACTCCTGTCCGACGGGAATTTTCAGCTGCTCGTCGGCAGTATTCAGAACAGGCTCTTCCGTATTGGCGCGCACATTCAGCTGCATCGTCGCGCTCGAATTTCCCGCCTGCACCGTGACCGTTGCGCTTCCGACGCCGACTGCCGTAAGCAGTCCGTCCTGAGAAACGGTTGCAATGCTTTCGTCGGAACAGGAATAGATCAGATCCCCGTCGTAATTCTCATCGGTCACCGCTTCAAGGGAATGCTGTGTGAATCGTTCAACCGACATTGTTTTCTGCGGGAACGACACGGTCGTTTCGCCGCCCTCATCGGCACAGCCTGCAAACAAAGAACATGATAAAACCGCAGCAAATACGCATGCCAGACATTTTTTCATGACCTTTACCATCTTCCGCCTCCTTCCCCGAGGGCTGTAATCCCGAGACGCGTGATATCGTTGTTCAACGCCTCCCGCATTGCCGCAAAATCGTCCTCGCTGTAACTTCCGGAATGAATTTCCGTCAGCAGATAACGGGGAGAAATGGATTCGAGACAGATTGCGTCGTACAACCGTTCATAGGTCGCGAGATCCGTCTGTTCATACACCGCAATCGCCGAATATGCCTCATTGATCAGCCCGAGCCACTCCTGCAAGACTCCCAAAGGGAAGAAAGTGGAATTGATCGTCTGCGATCCGGTGATCGTCCACTCGCCCTCAAAGGAATTTACTTCCGCCGCATAGTTATACCAATCGCAATAGGAATTGAAGTATTTCCGCATCGGAGCCGCCGCTTCGCGGTAGACGACGTTGAAATAATCGTCGATCAGCTTTTCGACATCCTGCGAGCAGTCCCACATCAGTTCCGCATTCAGAAAATTCTTTAAAAATCCCCAATCCGGAATCGCCATATTTTCATAGTCGTTCTGACCGAAAAACATTTTTACAGTGAATTCCGTTGTAAGAATTTCATAATTTTTCTGAAAGGCGTCAAACCCATAATGCGGAACGAGGTAGTCGTTAAAGTAACTGCCGTTATATGCCCAAAAAAGCAGATCGCCCTCACCCAACAACTCACACCAATTTTTCAGATTCTCATAATACGTACTGTTGAATTCGTCTTTCAGATCGGATACAAAGCTCGCGCGGATGGGCGCATAATAAAGGGCGATATTTTCGGGCAGTTTCACTTCCTCATCGAACGTCGTCGGGGCGTCAAACGTATTCATGTACGCGTAAATAGCAAGACTGACCCTGCGCCCTATTCCCTCTTCTTCAATCCATTCTTCCAGCATTGTCGCAAGGCGTTTCGCCGTCTTAATGATGGAGGCCGCAGGAGAACCATACTTTTCCTGATCGGCTTTGCATGCATCGCAACCGCACCAGATATAATTATCCATCTGCGTAAACCACGCATACATCAGTTGCGACGGATCGGTCTGATTTGCGAGGATCGACCGTTTCAGCACATTGAACATCTCCGTCAGCATCAGCTCGTAGGATGCGCCGTCGCCGTGCGCGTTATAGCAGATCTGCGCTACGTTATTATAATCGTCCCTGAGAACATTCCCCGGCGTCGCTTCGTTGCCCTCCGTTGCGTACCATTCCGGATGAATATCCAGCCATGTGGAAGTCGGAAGATACCCGAGCGCGACATGATAATTCGTGCCATTGATCGGGATAAAAATCTCCGTAGGATTATAGATCCGATATCTTCTGCCCGTCGCGACGGAGTCCTGCAAAGCATCTGTCCTCAGCGAAGGCATTTCTATATCAGGTTTTACGAGATCGTCAAACGCCGGCAGATAATATGTGCCGACCGAACAATCGTTGATCTGCCAGACGTCGGGACGATAATATCTGTAATTCAGCGTGCGTTTGAGAAAATCGTAGACGCCGTTCAGCGTTCCTTTTTCCGTTGCTCCTGCAATGTATACGTCGTCGCCGACAGTCTTTAAGATATAGCCGCTGACACCGAGTGCCGCTTCCGATATATCTGTATCCGTCGGAAGGCATTCAACTGCTCCCAAATAAAGATACTTTCCGCTTTCGGGAGAGGTTGAAGTCGTCTCCGAAGCAACCGGAAGCTGCGTTCCGGCAGACTCCTCAAACCGATCCTGCAATTCCGAAACGGCAAAGTTGATATGTTCGCCCGCCGTTTGCGGAATCACGATCGTGTACGCCGTTACCCCGTTTCCCAGCAGGATCGAGTCGGTATACTGCTGCGACTGCGGAATCAGATCGGGCGTTTCTCCCGTTACCCGAATGACATCATCCGGCGAAAGCGCGTTGTTTTTCCCGTCCTGAGCGCAGCCGCTCAAAACAAATACCATTGACAGCGCCACCGAAATGACACCGCAAGCCGTTTTAAATCCCGATTTCATTCACCTTTCCCCTTTGCGGTCCTCCCGCAAATCCGATCATCTCGTTGTTTCACTGTTACGGATCTCTTTTGGCGACACTTCGCGTACCGCAATTCCCTGCTTTACAGAGATTGCCGCCGCCGTGCCTGCCGCCCAACCCGTTGCCACACAGATCGGCATCGCCCTGAAACTCGAATGCGCCATATGCGTTCCGGAAATGTTTCTGCCCGCCAGCAGCAAGCCGTCGATTTTCTCGGGGACAAGACACCCGTATGGAATCATGTACCCTTTTGCCTGAGGGAAATCCCGCTGTAAACCTGTCTCGTCCAAGCCTGCGCCCGCAATATTATGAACGTCAAAATTAAACCATGCGCCATACACGACGCCGTCCTCAAATTGTCTTGCCTGCAAAATATCCTCTTCCGTGAGCGTTTTCACGCCTTTGAAATGCCGCGTTTCGCGGATCCCGATCAGCGACGCCGCGCTCACGATATAGCAATTCTCATACCCGGGAGCATACTCACGCAAAAAACGAACGATCGGGATCATCTGTTTGCGGCAGGTGATTTCCGCCCTCGTCAGATCCTCCGCTTTCGTGCCGTCGATTCCGACTGCATTGGTCATGTTGCAGGTAACCACTCCCGGAACGGGCGAACGGTACAGCAGGACGTGTCCCGCAGGATAGGGAAGATGCTGCCGCGCAAGCGCCTGCAACTCTCCTTTCTCTGTCGGCACCAAGGTTTCAAACGACCCGGGCAGACACGCCCGCTCCATATCCACTCCGCCGACTTTGAACATGAGCGTTGCGGGCTGCATTTTTCCGTCCGTATCCCTTCCTTCGGAATACGCCGCGCCGCTCCGATACGCAAGGTCGCCGTCTCCGGAACAATCGACCACCACGTCCGCCCGAAAGATCTTCCGCCCGCTTTTATTTTCGCAGACAACGCCCTTTACGGTATACCCGTCCATTACGGCGTCGCAGACGAACGTGTAGAGAAGTACGGTGACGCCCGCCTCTTCGAGCATTTGATAATATACGATTTTCAAGAGTTCCGGATCGATAAAAACATCTTCCCCGGGATCGTAAAAATACGTTTCCTTCGCGCGGTCAAGGATCTCCCGATAGATCCGGTTCCCGACCGTTCCGGTAAAGTGGCTCATCAATCCGACCGTCGACATCCCGCCGACGCTCCCGCACTGATCGACCAGAAGCGTTTTCGCTCCACCCCTTCCCGCGGCGACGGCTGCCCCGATTCCGGCAGGTCCTGCGCCGACGACAATGACGTCATACTGTTCCGAAAACTGTACATTCATGCTTTCCATCTTCGGTCACCCCACGGTTATTTCATAAATGAGTTTTGTAACATTTCCTACGGAATCGCTCACCAGATAGGTGACCCGATAAATCCCCTGCGTTTCAAACGTTACCTGCGTACCGGGCGCATACACTTCCGTTTTATGAGACTTCATCTCCTGAACGAGGCACAGACACGTCATTGTATCTGCCGAATCGACATTATCGGAAATTGTTGCCGCAGGAAGCGTTACGGATGCGCCGACCGCAGCGGATGACGGCAGATCGCCCTCGAGCTCGATCGTGGGCGCCACATCGTCGACAACGAGCAGCGGATACCGCACCGAACCATCACCGTTTTCAGAATGCGCGGTGTATTCTACATACCAATACCCGTACTCATTCAAAGCGCACGCGTATTCCGCATCCGCCGAAACTCCGTCGAGAGCGTTCCCGTTGATATCAGTCGCAACTGCGCCCGACGGCGTGTAAACCGTTACCGTTGCTGAAATGACAGGATCAACCGCATCTGCATAAATTGCAGGGGAAACGGAAACCTGCTCGCCGTAACGCCAATCGTGGATATAATCCTCGGCGGAAACAATTACAGGATCGCCGATATCAACCGTAAGATTATTGATCCCCTGTCCGTACAGCATCGAAAGGGAGAATTCCGTTGCCTGCCCCGCAAGAAACGAAAAACTGAAATACAGATAGCCTGATGAAAATCCGCTGAACCCGATCAATTCAAAGGAAGACTGACTGTTGATTGTAATCGTATTATCCGACGCATTATAATAAAATCTCAGACTTGATCCGCTGTTGTATTCTCCGATCGTCGATCCGCCGTAAGAGAGGCTGACTCCCCGCGACGTTCTTTCCATGATCAGATCGATCCGCTCGTCATTCGTTACGGTGTCGGTGAGGGAGAGAACGATCTTTGCGCCCGCCGCCGAAGCGGAAGGCACGCCGGCGGTGAAGCTGAAATCTTTTGCAACAAACGGATTGATAAATTCTGCCGATGCGTCGGTTTCCGTCTCCGCATTGGAAAATACGATTGAGGCAGCCGATTTTACAGCGCTTATATTTTCCGAATAAAAATATTTTGCAAGATCGATCCCGCCGTTTCCGTCCGAGACGTCGACGATGGGAATCGTGCGGCTCACGTATGTCGAATTTTCACCCTTTACCGCGATATATGAGATCACAGCCTCTTCTGCCGTCGGAGTAAATTGCATACCGTCAAGCGTACCGCCAGCAGCGTCCACCAACGTGCCGCGTTCTTTGCCGCCATCCGCGTAATCGTACGCTTTGACCTCCGGAAGCGTATACGTCTGCCCTTTTATAAAGTATTTCGGCAAACGGATCGCATCTTCGTCGATCACGGGCATATCCGCTGCGGAAACCGTAATCACATACTGCATTTCCGCCGTGCGTCCGAAATAGTCCTCAGCAACATACGTGACCAGATACTCCCCTTTTTCCGTCGGGACAAAGGTATCGTTCTCCACGGAGATTTCCCCGCCGTTGAGCGTGACCGTGACCGTATAATCCGTTTCGCCGACGCCGCCTGAAATTACAGGAGTCGCTATCGTGACTTTTTCCCCGACGGCAGCTTCGGCATTCTCCGCCTGCTCGATCGCAAGGGCGTTATAATCCCCCGCCATGACCCGAACAGGAATGTTGTATGAAGCCGCTGCGCCATACTCGTTTTCGGCATGGTACACAATGGTATATATTCCCTCATCCTGAGGAATAAATGAATTATTTCTGATATTGACATTGTAACAAAGCTCGCTTCCGTACCCGAAATACACCTGCGTTGTCAAAGTCGCTCTGCTTCCGTACGGATCTTCCGCCATTGCCGTGAACACGGGATATTCGTATCCGACAAGCCCTTCCAGAACATTTTCGGGCACATCGGCCACGATCCGCGGCGCGGCGTATGAAGTAATCGTCTCTTCAAATACCGTTTCCCCCGCGATCTCTCTGAAATACATATCGAACGAATCGGTATAATACGACGTTGCGTACATGGACAGGATGACTTCCCCCGTCGTAAAGCCGTCAAACGGGACCGTGAAATAGTCCGCATCGTCAAAATCGCAGACGAGCTGTTTTCCTGCAAGCGACTGGACGTACAGCGCCTTTTCGTCGGGCTCATAAAACAGAGCGAGATACTCGTTGCCTATTTTGTACTCGCTGCGCCCGCCATACAGCCCGAACTTGGAAATCGTGCCGTAGATGTGACCGTTCGTGCCGAAGGTCGGCGCGTCGTCTGCCGTTCCTGCAAACGTCTGATTGTTTGTTTTTGCCATCAGATAAGAGAAAATCGTCCAGCTGTTGGGGGAAGACAGCGTCGAAGGATCTGTGATTCCCGTACTGATCTGAACCGTCATAACGTTGCTCGGATCGTAAGCGTCCGTCAGAGTAAAATAGATAAAACGGACGTCGCGCTCGCCGTCGTCCGGCATCACGCCGATATTGAAAATGGGAGTGACGCCGCCGAGCTTGTTCAGATCGATAATCTGATTATACGTGAACGTATCATTGGGCGCCAAAGACACGTGCAGTCCGGAGATCGTCGTGCTTTCCGTGCTCGTATCCGTCGTGCTGAACGGCGAAACCCTGTACTCTTTTGTCTTTTCGCCATAATAAACTTCACTCTGTCCAGAACCTATGCTCCATGTATTAAGATTTTTTTCCGACACTGCGGGCGTTTTTTCGCCTTGCCCGTCAGCAAAAGCGATGCAGAACGTTGCCGTCAGCGCCGCAAGGAAAAAAACAAACAAGCACAGAATTACAATAATTCTTTTTTTTGTAAGCGCGGACTTCATTATTCCTTGACGCCTCCCATCGTCAGATTCCCTTCGATCAGTTTCTTTGAAAATGCGCAGAAGAGCACAAACACCGGAATAAACACGATCATTGCTCCCGCCAATTTATGCGGCGTGCTCGTAATATCGGGATTGTTGGACAGATTGAACTCATAGAGTCCATACGACAGAACAGGCACGGAGGGAGCATATAACAGCGTTACGTTATAGTCATTCCAATTCCCGATGAAATAGAGCAGGGTGACGATAAAAATAATATTCCTCGCCATCGGAAGCACAAGTCTGAACAGTATGGAGAAGTTCCCTGCACCGTCCAGCTGCGCCGCCTCAAAGTAGTCTTTCGGGAGTCCCCTGAAAAAGGCGTGGAACACGAGAAAATATGTCCCTAAAAACGACGCCTTCATGAACAATACGCCAAACATCGTATTATACAGACCGAGACCGTTCAGGATCCGGATCTCACTCGTCTGCGCTCCGACGATTGGCAGGATCATGGCAACGATGACCACAAGATAAAGGAGTTTTGAAAGTTTGTAGTCGGAAAATTTCGCAACGGCATATGCCACAAATGCGCAGCAAAATGCCTGGATCAGCGCTCCTCCGAGGGAGAAAATGACCGAATTGACCGCCATCCCGAGCAACGTATAGGTAGCAGAGCTTGCACCGAACGGCACCGTCACCTTAAAATTATTATAGGCGTCGGCATAATTCTGCCAATAAAACGGATTCGGGAATCCAAGAGCGTTGTCCGCATAATCCAGACGATACTTAAACGACGTCAGAAGTCCCCAGATAAACGGGATCAACAGCGACAGCGCAAAAAGAACAAGTCCGATAAACAGTATGATATTGAACGGAGTCAATACTGTTTTCAGGCGATAGCTGATATGAGCTTTGTTGACTTGCAGAAGTTTCATTGTATCCCCCCATCAATCCGGACGCGGTCCGAATTTCAGCATACATTTGCGGATCAGCATGACAATCGGCACAAGGATCATCGTGAAGCATACACCGACCGCACTCAGGAAAGGATAATTATCCATCGTCGCTTTATTCAACTCCGTCTCGCGGAACAGCCAGTAGCCGAAGGTGTATAATTTTGTATCCGCATTGGGACCGTAAAATGAATACAGATTCAGATTGTTGCCAAAATAAGTCGCCAGCGTTGCAACGGTAAAAACAACATACGTGGACCAGATATTCGGGAATATAATGTTCCAGAATTCACGAAAAGATCCGCAGCCGTCCAGCTTGGCGGCTTCCGTCACTGCCGGAGGCACGTCGTTCATCGCGCTTGAATAGACCAGAAGCGACGGACCGAACGCAATCCATACATTGTAAAAGAGGATATAAAAGAACGTTGTATCCGGATTGGACAGACCTCCCCGCTCCATTCCGAACAGCGCGGGCAGCGCTCCGTCTACAAAACGCGCAAAAACGACAACTGTTACAAGCGTCGAGATAATCGACGGAATGAACAATATGATCCGCAGTACCTTATATCCAAAATATTTTTTGAACATATAGTACGAAAAGAAAATTGCCAGCGTTTTCGTAATAAACTGCGCCACGAGAAAGGCTATCGTTGAGTTTCCGAGCATTGTGAGCCAAAGCCTGTCCGTTCCCAACATTTCAAAAAAATCGATATAATTATGAAATCCGTTCCACGAAAAAACGCCCGTGTTTACATCGTAAGTCTGAAAAGACATGATCAGGGAGTTGAAATTCACTCCGAGATACATGATGCAAAACTGCACGACGGGAATACAGACAATTACGGCATAAAACACCCAGTCTTTCCAATTCCGCCGTATCGTTCGCGCAATCTTCTTCTCTTTCGCTTTCCCCATCATTTTCCCCTCCGAATATCATCACGAAAGTATATTGCCGTTCCACCAAGATTCGTCGTGATATTCCTGCATGCCTAAAATATAATCACGCGCCGACACCCCGCTGTCAAACGCTCTGATCGGTTCGTTCCACGTTCTTCCGTTGATCGTCGATGAAAATACCATCGTATCGCTTGCAAACAATTCCGTGGTATTGCTTGCATAATAATTATTCGTCGAGATCGGATAGACCACGTCGTCGCCGATGTACTGTTTCAGAGAAACAAGCTGTTTTGCAAAAGGCGTAAGATTCCCGTTTTCGACGTCGTAATCCGACAGATAGTCAAAGGCGCGCAGCGTACTTGTCGTTTCGGTGAAAGCCTGCAATTCCGAATCCGTATGCAGGAATTGGATAAAATCTTTGATAAGATCCATTTTCTCTTCCGTCGCCTTCTTGGTAACGCCGCAAATCGTCTGGTTGGTTTCAAGGTAGGTAAATTTCGTATTCCCCCATCCGTCCGGATGAGGCAGCGGCATAAGCCCGAACTTGCGGACGGATGCGCTTTTCGACGGATCGCTGACCGAGATGGAATCGAACGTCCCTTTCGCCTCGTTCAGGAACCATACGCCGTCGATCAGCATAGCGGTATCCGCTTTTCCGCTGACGCCGTTACGCACAAAATCATCCTGTGCGTTCATGTGATCGTATGCCTGTGACATCAGATTCGACTCGTTATAATAATGATCTCCTTCAACCGTTCTGGTGATCAGATTATAGAAGAATTCCAAAGCGTAATACATACCGGTCGTTCCGGTCATCAGATAGCCGTTCTGATCCGTGATCGGCGTCGACTCGCGCAAAACAGGCGTATTTCCGTCAAACGAAGCAATAATATGCTCCGAATTTCCTTCCAGATCGTATTTTACACGGTTTTCTTCATAACCGTCCAGATATGCCGCCATCGACTGAATGAAACGGGAGGTATAATTGTTGTTCTTTCCCGTCCATGTAAGCGGCTGCAATCCTCTTGCGAGCATTGTATTGCAAAGGGCGTAGAACTCGCTGAATGTCGCGGGAAGGCCGTTGTCAATCGCGGTAGAAGCATCCCCGTCGGGTCCAGCAGAAGCATTCGGGTCTGTCTGCGAACGCAATGTAAAGTTTCCGTTCGTATCCATAAACAGAGCATTGTCCTCAAACACGTCGATATCGTAGATAATGCCGTATGTGCTCTCATGGAAAGGAATCCCGTAGATCTTTCCGTCGGTGTATTCGTAAAATTCCTGTGCGGACGGATACATTTTTCCGTAAATCGACTCTCCGCTTTCACCTACCGTTCCCATATCCCCTTTCACAATATCCGTGATGTCGACAAGGTTTCCGTTGCGGATCCATGTATAATAATCCACGCTTTCATTGAAAACAACTTCGGCTCGGTTATTATCAAGAGAATTCACAACAGCCGAACCGATCTGCATATCGTCAACGAATATCTGAACGCCCGTCGTATCGTCCGAATAATGTTTATCTTTTGCCCATTCCGTAAACCGTTCGGCGGCGTTTTCCAACCATTCCTTGCCGAACCCCTGATTAAAGTTCCCGACATACAGCTGCATTTTCGTCGCGTCGACCTGTTCACCCTCTTCGATGAAAAGATTACACCCTGTCAGGCATGCGGCAAAACAGCTTACAGAAAGTAAACAAGCGACGGACTTTTGGACTTTTTTCTTTAACAACATATCATTTGCCTCCTTAAAGTTCTTTGTAAAGCGAAATCCGATAAAAAAATGTCACAAACTTTCACTTGACAATCACTTATCTGCATTATATAATAAACACAGTTTGGGTTCAACTAAAAAAATATCCTTTTTTTCTAAAAAATTACGATATGAGCCGTTATGAGTCTTTTCCGGACATCAGAAATACTGTACAAGTTTTCTCCTCCGATTATTGGGTGGGAGTACCCCATTTTCACCGAAGTATCGAGCTTATTTATTTAAAAAGCGGTTCTTTGACGGCTACAATATATGTAGGGAAAGAAGTGGTTTTCACGCAAGGAGATATTGTTTTTATTCCAAGTTATTCTCCGCACTGTATTGTAGAAAGCTCTGCGCAGACGGTAGTCATGCAGATCCCCGAATATTTTTTCGAGGAAATTGAACGCAAGACTTCTTTGAATTATTTTGCCCTCCAAAACAAGGAAGTCAATCAATCGCTTTATAAGCTAATCTGTGCCATCGATCAGTGCGACATTCACGATGACCTTATGATAGATGGGCTGATTCGTCTACTGTTTGGCATTATTCTGAAAAAATATAAACCTTTGGATATAAAATCTCCTGAGGAAACGCACTTTGTAGCACAGATCATTGAATATCTGGACGAGCATTTCAGAGAAAATATCTCAATTTCCCAGACGGCGCAGGATTTCGGATTCAGCAAAAACTATTTTTCAAAGCTATTCAACGAATACTTTCATTGTAATTTCAACACATACGTCAATCAACTGCGGATTAAATATATTGAGACGCATAAAAACGGCAACGCTAATAATTTGACAAATCTGATTCTTGACAGTGGATTTAAAAGTCTTTCAACATATTATGCCTTTATGCAGAGACTTGAACACGGAAAAACGATGAAAACCACGCAACCAAAGACGGATTAACATCGTAACACTTTCAGATCATATCATTTTCCCTTTCGCATTTTTTATTTGCCTTACTCTCCTTCAAAAAATCATACAGGGCAAGTTCCAATGAGTACGCCAAGAGATCAACCGTTTCTTTGGGCATATTTTTCAAAGATGGGTTTTTCGGAACTTCCACTTTTAAGTTTTTTTCCTTTGCCTTTCTCATGCAAATATTGTAATGTGTTTTTTGTAAAAAAGTAAGCGCATACTCCGCTCACTTTGCTCATACGCTCCGCACATTTACCATAGCCCTACCGTAACTCCTTGTCTTTCTCCTTTGGGGTTATCGGAAAAATCCGCTGCCGTCAAGGGGAAAAATTATCGCTGAAACCATTGAGACGACCATAAAGGTCGCCTCATTTTTATTTTTTATGCAATAATTTTTCTGGCAAGGCCCCTGCGCCCTTGACTGCATCTTCTTTTTCCGATCTCTGTTCGGGTTGTCGAAAGACAAAGGAGAATTTTTTGTCCTTCGGCGGCATTGTCTGTCCTGCAATGCGAAAGTTTTCTTCGTATTGGGATTTTACAATGCGAAAAAACGCAAAGGGAGACTTACCATGAAAAAAGCAGCTATTTATGCACGCTATTCAAGCGATGCACAGACGGAGCAGTCAATCGAAGGTCAGCTTCGGGTATGCCAGCAGTACGCCAAAAACAACGATATTCTTGTCGTGGATACCTACATCGAACGCGCCATGACGGGAACGAACGATATGCGCCCCGATTTCCAAAGAATGATCCGCGACAGCGCAAAGCGCCAATGGGATTATGTTATCGTTTATAAGCTCGACCGTTTCTCAAGAGACAAATATGCAACAACCATTCATAAGCATACGCTGAAAGAAAATGGCGTAAAGCTCTTGTCCGCCATGGAAAATATTCCGGATACACCCGAGGGGATCATTCTCGAAAGCCTTCTTGAGGGCATGAATCAATACTATTCCGCCGAGCTCTCCCAGAAGGTGAAGCGAGGCTTAAAGGAGAGCTATCTCAAAGGGAACTTTACAGGCGGTTCCGTCCCCTACGGCTATGACGTCAAAGACAAGAAGGTCAGCATCAATCCGGAAGAGGGCGCCGTGATTAAGGAAATATTCGGTTTATATGCGCAAGGTTATACCGTAGAATATATCGCAAACGAGCTTAAAAGTCGTGGAGTCCGCGCAAAAAACGGCGGCTATCTGAAAGAAAAGACGATCTATAAAATGATGACAAATGCCCGTTATAACGGAAAAACCATTCACGGCGATACTGTCTATGAAAATATATATCCTAAAATCGTAGACGATGATACATGGCGCAAGGTACAGGAGCTGCATGAAGAAAACAAACATTCCCCGGGGCGCAAAAAAGAGATCTATGATTTTATCCTTTCGGGAAAACTTGTTTGCGGCGAGTGCAAACATAACATGGTCGGCATCAGCGGCACCAGCCAATCAGGAGTCAAATATTATTACTATACCTGTGCGCACAAATTCAGGCGACACCCCTGCCCTTCCACTTCTGTCAGAAAAACAGAACTTGAAGATCTTGTCATTGAGACGACGGCAAAACTGCTTTCAGACGACGGCTCCCTTGAATTTCTCGCTGAAACAATATGCAAACGAATCAACGAAAATAACAAGACAAACACGACGATCAAATCGTTGGAAACCAGAAAAGCCACTGCCGTAAAATCGTCAAGAAACCTGATCAGCGCAATTGAACAAGGTATAATCACAGAGCAGACAAAGGAACGATTGAAAGAGCTTGAATCCGAAATCGCAAGGCTTGAGTTTGATATTGAACAGGAGCGACAGCGATCCTTCATTGAAATTACCACAGATAAAATCATCCGCTTCTTAAAAACAGCATTGCGCCCGGATTATCAGGACATCACCGCACGGAAAGTTCTTGTGAAATATCTGATACGCGACATTATCGTATACAACGACAGAATCATCATCAACTACTACTTTACAGAGCCCGTACGCCCGCACAAGCGAACGGAGAGCTCCGCAAAGGAAACGGAACGGGCGGCTCTTGCAGCCGCTCCCCTTTCCGCCTCGTATTGTTCTAACAAATGCGAAATCTCGCCACCAGAAAAGGCACCCTTTCGGGTGCTTTTTCGTTTGGGAAAATAGCTCAAAGTCAAAAAAATACCGGTTCTTTTGGAACGAACGTTACGGTACTTTCGATGAGAAAATTCTGACCGACAACCATGAGACCCCTGTTTTGATACGTTACTTCAAGAGGTCGAATATTTTTTTCAGTTGTATTAAAATTGATAAAGCAAATCCATAAATCACTATCGGGCACTCCTTGACTTTTTGCTTCACTTCCCTTATAATGAAAGCATAATCAGGTATGGGTTTAGCCCATGCGCCCCCGGACAGATGAGAGCCGGGGATTTTTTTACTCCAGCTTATCCCCGAGCTTGATTGCTTGACTTTTTATTTTATCTTCTGTATCATGAAGGCATAATCAGGTATGGGTTCAGCCCATGCACCCGCCGACATCATTGCGGCATTGCCTCGGGTGGTTGAACCCCGAGGTTTTTTCATTTTCAAGAAGAACGCGCCCCGAAGGAAAATTTCCTTCGGGGCGCGATCGAATTTACTTTTTTCTCGACTTTATTATTTCTCATGTGCCGCGTTCTTCGAGCATGCTCTTGACCTTCATCAGGCGCGTCAGGCTCGCGCGCTCGTTCTCCTCCAGCTTCTGGGAGATATAGCGGATGGTCTCCTCCAGATCGGGGATCATGACGTACTCCAGGGCGTTGACGCGGCGCTTGCTTCGTTCGATCTCCTCCGCAAGCATCGCCGTCGCCTTCTCTTTCTCTGCAAGAAGCAGCAGGCGCGAAACCAGCTTCCCCGCCGCCGCCACGGCATAGTCCGCCTCGCTCGTGACCTCTGCAAAGGAGTAGGGATACAGTTCCTCGCTGCGCGTCTCCTCGAGGTGCAGCTTGGGAACTTCCAGATTGAGCACGTTCGCCGTCGTACACTCCAGCGTCAGAGAGACAGAGGGCATGGAAAAGACGAGCTCGATTTCCTTTTTAGACATGCTCCCGCGGGCGAGCGAAAACTGCCGCAGCACCTGCACGACTTCCGCCTCCACTTCGTCGTGCAGACGCATGGTCTCCCGCACCATCACGGAAAACCGCCGCACCATCTCGTCCGTCTTATCCTTGAGCAGCTTGTGTCCCCTCTGCGCCGTCTTGAGCCTTGCCTTCAGTCGCTTGAGCTCCATGCGCGTGGGATTTACGTTGATCCTCGCCAATGTCGTCCCTCTTACTTTTCGTAGTACTTGTCGAGATATTCTTCCTTGATGCGCTTGAGCTCCGCCCTGGGCAGGATATGCAGCAGTTCCCAGCCAAGATCGAGCGTCTCTTCAATGCTCCTGTTGACGGTAAATCCCTGCGAGACATACCGCTTTTCAAACTCTTCCGCAAATGCCGCGTACAGTTTGTCCGTCTCCGAGAGCGCCGCTTCGCCGAGGATAGCGGAGAGCTCCTTCGCCTCCTTGCCGCGCGCGTACGCCGAAAAGAGCTGGTTCATCGTGTCCGCATGATCTTCGCGCGTCTTGCCAGCGCCGATGCCCTTGTCCTTTAATCGGGAGAGCGAGGGCAGCACGTCGATGGGCGGCGTGACTCCCTTTTTGTACAGCTCGCGCGAAAGGATGATCTGCCCCTCGGTGATATAGCCCGTCAGGTCGGGAATGGGATGCGTCTTGTCGTCCTCGGGCATGGTGAGAATGGGGATCTGCGTGATCGAGCCCTTCTTGCCGCGGATCCTGCCCGCGCGCTCGTACATGGCGGCGAGGTCGGTGTACAGATACCCGGGATAGCCGCGCCGACCGGGCACTTCCTTGCGCGCGGCGGAGACTTCGCGCAGCGCTTCGCAGTAATTTGTGATGTCCGTGATGATGACGAGCACGTGCATGCCCAGATCGTAGGCAAGATACTCTGCCGCCGTAAGCGCCATTTTTGGCGTTGCGATGCGCTCGATGGCGGGGTCGTTGGCGAGGTTTGTAAACAGCACGGTGCGCGTGATCGCGCCCGTCTCCTGGAAGTCGCGGATGAAGTAGTCCGCCTCCTCATAGGTGATGCCGACCGCCGCAAAGACGACGGCAAACTTCTCGTCGCTCCCCAGAACGCGCGCCTGTCGCGCGATCTGCGCTGCAAGTTCGGCGTGCGGAAGCCCGCTCATGCTGAATACGGGCAGTTTTTGCCCGCGCACGAGGGTATTCAGCCCGTCGATCGCGGAGATGCCCGTCTGGATGAACTCGTTGGGATAGTCGCGCGCGGCGGGATTGATCGGCTCGCCGTTGACGTCCATGCGCTTTTCGGCAAGAATGGGCGCGCCGCCGTCACGGGGGTTGCCCATGCCGTCGAATACTCTGCCGAGCATGTCCTCCGAGACGGCAAGCTCCATGCTGCGCCCCAGGAACCTTGCGCGGCTCGTGGCGATCTGCAGCCCGTGCGAGTTCTCAAACAACTGGACGAGCGCTCTGTCGCCGTCCACTTCCAGCACTCTGCCGCGCCGCGTTCCGCCGCCCGACTGCACGATCTCCACCAGTTCGTTGTATTTAACACCCTCGACGCCCTCGACGAGCATCAGGGGACCGACGACCTCTTTTATAGTCTTATACTCTTTCAACACGCCCGTCCCCTCCCTCAAGCTCGCGGATCTCCCGCTTGAGCTGCTCCATGATGCCGTCGAAGGCGGCAAGATCGCTTTCTTCAATATATTTTACCCTGCCGATCTTCTCGCGCACGGGAAGATTGACGAGTTTTTCATATGCCGCGCCCGCCGCGAGCGCCTCTGCGCCGAGGCGATGATACTCGCGGATGAGACGGAGCATTCTGACCTGCTTGGCAATGGAAGTATAGGTGTCCGTCTCATGGAAGGCGTTCTGATGCAGGAAGTCCTCGCGGATGGACTTCGCCGTCTCCAGGATCAAACGATCCTGATAGGACAGGGAATCCGCTCCCACGAGGCGTACGATTTCATCCAGCTCCGCCTCCTCCTGCAGGATGCGGATGGCAAAAGCTCTAAGTTCGTTGAAATCGGGAGACGCGTTGCGCGTGTACCACGCCGTGAGCCTGTCCGCGTACAGCGAATAGCTCACGAGCCAGTCGATCGCGGGGAAGTGGCGGCGGTAGGCGAGCGAGGAAGAGAGCCCCCAGAACACCTTGACAATGCGCAGCGTCGCCTGTGCGACGGGCTCGGAGAGATCGCCGCCCGCGGGCGAGACCGCGCCGATCGCCGTGATCGAACCGACACGCTCGTCGCTGCCCAATGTTTTGACGATGCCCGCGCGCTCGTAGAACTCCGCGAGACGGCTGGACAGGTACGCGGGGTACCCTTCCTCACCCGGCATCTCCTCAAGGCGACCGCTCATCTCGCGCAGCGCCTCCGCCCAGCGGGAGGTGGAATCCGCCATGATGGCGACGTTCAGCCCCATGTCGCGGAAGTACTCCGCGATCGTGATGCCCGTATAGATGGACGCTTCGCGCGCCGCGACGGGCATATCCGACGTGTTTGCGATGAGCACCGTGCGCTTCATGAGCGCCTCGCCCGTCTTTGGATCCTTGAGGGCGGGGAACTCGTTGAGCACGTCCGTCATCTCGTTGCCGCGCTCGCCGCAGCCGATATAGACGATGATGTCCGCGTCCGCCCACTTGGCAAGCTGGTGCTGGACGACCGTCTTGCCGCTGCCGAACGGGCCGGGGACAGCCGCCACGCCGCCGCGCGCAATGGGAAAGAGCGTATCGATGACGCGCTGCCCTGTGATCATGGGCATCGTGGGCGACATCTTCTCCCTGTACGGCCTGCCGCGCCGCACGGGCCAGCGGGTGAGCATGCTCACCTCCCTCTCGCCCGATTTGGTCGCGATTTTTGCAACCGTCTGCGTGATATTGAACATGCCGCGTTCAATGGAGGTGACGGTTCCGTCCGCGCCCTGCGGCACCATGATCTTATGCGAGACGATGGGTGTCTCCTGTACGTACCCCAAAAAGTCGCCCGCGCACACCTTGTCGCCCACCTTGACGAGCGGGATAAACTCCCACTCCTTTTCATGATCGAGGTTGGTGACGGAAATGCCGCGCGTGATCCTGTCGCCGTACAGCTCTGCGATGCGCGTGAGCGGGCGCTGGATGCCGTCAAAAATGCCGCCGATCAGCCCCGGAGCAAGCTCGACAGAGAGCGGCATGCCCGTGCTTTCCACGACCTCGCCGGGACCTAAGCCGCTCGTCTCCTCGTAGACCTGGATGGACGCCCTGTCACCGCGCAGCTCGATGACCTCGCCGATGAGCCCCTTGTCGCTGACGCGCACGACGTCGTACATTCTGCAATCCGCCATGTTCTCCGCCACGATGAGCGGTCCGGATACCTTTACGATTTTACCTTGCATTGTTCTCTCCGTCCGAATTTCTCCCTCCGCGGGTGATGTCCATGCCGAGCGCGCGCTCGGAGTAACTGCGCAGAAGCTGCGCACCGTAGCCGTTCCCGCCCTGCACGGAAGGGATGGGCACGATGATCGGATACGCCCTCGCCGTATAGGCGGCGATGACCTCTTCCATTTGTGCCGCGAGGACGTCCGTCACAAAGATGACCTGATAGCGCTCCGCAAGCTCCCGAATAAGCCTCGCCGCTGCCGCCGCGTCCTCCGCCGCGTACGCATCCATGCCGACGGAACGAAAGACGAGCGCGCCTTCCCCGTCGCCGATGATCGCCATTTTTCCCTTCATAGACTCACCCTCGCGCGAATGGCCGTCCTCTCCACGCCGCTTGCAAGGCAGGACATGATAATGCGCACATTGCCCAGTTCCGCCTGTTTTTCGCAGCAGTATCTGAGGAAGGGACGGTAACCTTCGTCGTTGTATTTTTCCCGGTACAGCACGCTGAGCGCGCAGCCCTGCGCCGCCTGCTCGAGCGCAAGCAGAGGCCGCCCCTGCTCGCTGTCCTCCAGCGCGCCGTAGATGAGGTCGCGCCGCACGGAGCGGGCAAACTTCGCGCGCGCCGTCTCCGCGCTCTCCTCCGCGAGGACGCGGACGTCCTCCTCCGAGAGCGTTCCGCCCGCGACGGTCATCTCCGACGCGAGACGGGCACTCTTTGAGCGCAAGGCAATTCCGATGTTGGCGGCGTCCGCCCGCAAAGAGACGATCTCGCGAAGGAGCGCGTCCCTGCGCGCAAGAGATGCAAGCTCTGCAAACTGCGCGCGGCTGAACAGCGTACTGATCTTCCTGCCCGTCGCCTCGCCGCCGACAAAGAGCGCGTCCGCCTCGGCAAGTGCCTCGCGAAGCGGCGCGGGAAAGGCGGCGTAGTCGTCCGCCATGATCTTCTCTTCGAGCATGGCAACGGAGTAGACGCCCTCCGCCCCGACCATGGCGCGGAAGTCCGTTTTGAGGTGCTTTGCCCGCATGACAGCCTCGGCATTGTGATAGTCGCGGCGCGCAAGCAAAAAGCGCGTGAGTTTTTCCGCGGGGGAAGTCTCTCTGACAAACGCGGCGAACGCGCGCTCCTCCGCCTCGATGAGCGCATCTGCATCCGATGCAGGAGAGCCCTCACCGAAGCCCACTTCCTGCAAGATCTTAAGCGCGTCCTCTGCGGTCGGCGCGTCGATCATTCTGCCCAGCCGCTCCGCCCCCAAAAGGCCCTTGGAGAGCGCGGCGGCCCTGGCATTGGCAAAGATATTATTCGGCATGTTATTTCTCTGCGGGCATCATTTGCGCGATGTCCCGCTCCAGTTCAAACCGCTGCGCCTGAATGAGCGCGCGGAAAGAAAGGTCGGTCTCATACGTTGCGCCGTACAGGCGCATCCCGCCCTCAAAGTCTCCGTCCTTTCCCAAAAAGCGCAGCTTGCGCGCGGAGAACACCTTGAGCGATTGGAGCGATGCCTCCGTGACGGGCGCGGACGCGGACAGCCGCACGCCATCCCCCTCCTCCGCGTACTGCGTGAGCAGCCTCTCCAGCACGGCGAGATAGCGCGCTTCCGGAAAGGCGCACGCCGTCTCGAGCGCGCGGGAAAGCGCCGCATCGATCACGGCACGGCGGGCGGCAAGCAGCTGCTTCCTGCAATCGAGCGCGGCGAGCGTCTCGCGGCGAATAAGGCGCTCCTGCGCCTCCGTCTCCAGGGCGCGGCGCCCCTCCTCCAGCTTTGCCTGCGCGGCTTTTTCCGCCTCCGCTTTCATCGCGTCTGCGCGCGCCTGCGCATTTTGTGTGCACTGCGCAGTCCTCTCGTTTGCGTCAGCTATGATCTTTTGAACGATCGCCTCTTTCCCTTCCATAGCGGCTCCTTAGATCGAGAGCGTGAACAGCAGGGAGATGACCAGCCCGAAGATGGCGTACGTTTCGACCATCGCGGGGAACATGATGAGCTTGCCCGAGAGCTTTTCATCCTTTGCGACGGCATAGATACAGCTCACCGAAGTCTTGCCCTGATAGATCGCGGAGATAAGGCCCGTGATCGCAAGCGGCATGACCGATCCGAACACCGCCCAGCCCTGCGCGAGATCCATGTCCGGCGTAACGGCACCCTGTCCGACCAGCGCCATGACAAACCCGTAAATGCCCTGCGTTGCGGGCAAAAGCACGAGGATCATGACTTTGCTGAACTTCTTGGCGTCCTCCGTGAGTACGCCCGCCGCCGCGGAACCCGTCTTGAAGAGCCCGATCGCCGAGCCGACGCCGCATGCCGCAGCGCAGATCGCGAGCCCGAGGATGGCGATTACCTGACCACTCATAAATGAAAAACCTCCGGTTGATTTATTCGGTAAAACAGATATATTCCACACGCGAGCCGAGGGGGGTAAAGAGCGTCCCCTCGCCCGTGTAAAATTTGGAGAAAAACTCGATATATTGCAAGCGGCAGTCGTGGATGTACGCGCCCAGCACGCCCATGGCAAGGTTGAAGGCATGACCGATGAGGATGACGACCGGCCCGAAAACATAGCCGAGCGCACCCGCCGCCATGAGATCGACGCCGATCGCGTTGAACTGTTGCGCGATGATCATGCCCGAGAGCATCAGTCCGAACAGGCGCGCATAGCTCAGCACATCCGACAAGAGGTTGATAATGCCGTACACCGCGCCGAAGCCCTTGGTGAGTTTTCCGAGCAGCTTTTCCTTCCGCCCCGCGGTAAGCGCCGCGCCCGCAAGCCCCACGCCCAGCATGATCACGCCGGGCAGCGTCATGACATCGAAGAAGGCGGCAACGCCCGCGGGCACGGGGATCTCGAAGTACCCCGTGATGAAATTGAACACCGCGAAAAACAGACCGATGTCAAACAAGATCCAGGTAAAGGAGTCGCAGACCGCGTCTAAAATGTGCCCTTTGCGGATGCTGTTGACCGCGTTCAGGGCATAGCCGACCGTGATCTGCAAGAGACCCAGAACAAGGCAACCCAACAAGATGATCAGCACATTCGTGCGGCTGCCCGACGAGGGATCGGGCAGGAACGTATAGAGCGAAAAGCCGAAGCACGAGCCGAACAGCGCGCCGAAGATGACTGTGAACACGCCCCCGTAGGTGAGGATGGCGGCGAGTTTTCTGACGCCGTCGTTTGCCTTTCTCGTGCGCACGACAAACAGCCCGCCCAAAAAGAGCAGCACGCCGTAGCCGATGTCCGCCATGATCAGCCCGAAGAAAATCATGAAGAAGAAAAAGACAAAGCCGTTGGGGTCAAATTCGCGGTAGTCGGGCACGGAGTACATATTCGTGATGAACTCCGCAGCCCTGGCAGGACCCTTGTTTTTGAGGAGTGTCGGCGGCGTGTCCTCCTCAGTCGGCGCAAAGAACTGCAGGCAGAAGGCTTCCGTCTCCGAGGCGATCGCCGTGCGGACGCTCTCCTGCTCCGACGCGGGGATGTACCCGTATGCCGTGAAAGTCGCCTTCGTGCGGAAAAAGGTTTCGGCTGTCTCCGCCTTCTCGATCTCGACCATGAGATAGTCGGAGAAGATCTTGAGCGGCTGCAACAGCGCAAGATCGCGCCGCGCGGAAACGGTAATCCCCTTTTCCTCTTCGAGCAGGCGCGCGATCTCCCCATCCAGAAGGGCGGTCTCCTCTTCCGCCGTCCGTTTGCTCCGGAAGGGACAGCGCGCAAAACCGCAATCGTTCAGTACGGCCGCCACGCGCTCCGCCGCTTCCCGATGACAGAACACGGCAATGGGTAAGACATTCCCCTTTGCCCCGCTCCGATACAGCGAGACGGAGGCAAGCGGCTCATCGTGCAGGAAGTTCTCCAGCGCAGGAAGCTTCGCCTCCTCGATCAGCCCAAAAAAGCAACAGGTATTGCGCGTATCGGAAAAATCGGAAAACTTGTCCCCGACGCCCAGATAGGGCGCATACTGCGCTCTCTGCGCGGCAAGTTTCCCCCGCTCCCCCTTGCGCTCCGTGAGCGCTTCGGACGTCTCCTCCGCGCGCGCAACGGCGTCCATCAGTTCTCCTTCCCGCGCCGCGATCGAAAGAAATTCCGGATACGAGAGCACGATCTGATCGCGCATCGCCTCTTTGAGCGACGCGTCCTTTTCGGGCACGGCATCCGCCTGCGCGCCGAGAAAGGCGATCGCCTTTTTCACGCGCGAAAGCTGCGCCGTGAGCGCCTGCGCGTCTCCCGACGGCTCGGGCGGCTTCTCCGCGACGGTCAGCTCGACGCACCGCGTTTTCTGCAGCGCCGCAAGCAGACGCGCACGCTCCCCGCTGAGCGCCGTCAGCTCAAATTTTGACATCGTGACGATCATTCGCCGAACACCTTCCTCACGACCATGTCCGCCGCCTGCGGGAGCATGTCCTCACAGGACGCGCGAAGCGTTTCTGCCCGTGCCGCTCCCTCTGCGCAGATCTGCATATAGCGGGAGAGCGCCGCATCGTCTGCCGCGGCAAGCCGCGACTCCTGCTCGGCAAGAAGGCGCGCCTGCGCGTCGGCGGCGATCTGTTCGGCAGCGGCCTCACCCTCTGCAAGGATGCGTCCCGCTTCCTGCTCGCCCGCGCGCACGATCTCCTCCGCGCGCGCCTCCGCTTCCAGTATGGTGCCGATCACATCGTTCATGCCGTCCCTCCCAAATTCCGCCCGTTCCGCCCTGCAATCGGGCATAACAGCGGCTTCATTCAAACGATCATGCGTCCATTATAGCAAAGGAACGGGGCAGCGTCAAGTCTTTGGGACATTTTAAAGAAAAATATGTGTTAATTGGCTTACCATTGCACTGCGGCATGCGATCGCGCCATATGGTTGACGAAGCGGCAAAAACACGCTATACTGTCTGTAATGTCGGCCCGAAACTGCCGAAAGCGGCCGATAAGGAGTATTCCATGATCTTTTTCGTCCTGTGCGGCGCGTTTGCGCTCATCTCTTTGATCACCTTCTGCCTCTACGCGCGCGACAAGCGCGCCGCCAAAAAGGGAAATTGGCGCACGCCCGAAAAGGTGCTGCTCCTTTTCTCCTTCTTCGGCGGCGCGATCGGAGGAAGCCTCGCCATGGCGCTCCTGCGCCACAAGACGCGCCATTGGTATTTCGTCGCCGTCAATGCGATCGGGCTCCTCTGGCAGATCGCCGCGATCGTCGCCGCGGCATTTTTTCTGCTGTGATCGTTTTGATGAACATCCAAAAAGCGGCGCCCGCCGGCGCCGCTTTTCCCGCTCATGAAATTTTATTCCGCCTTTGCGTCCGTATCAGCCGTATCTGCAGACTGTTCAGAGGATTGCTCAGACGCTGCGTCCTGCCCGACGGAAGTCTTTTCCGACTTCAGAGGTTCCGCCCTCTTTTCCGTCTTGGATGACGTTACCGAGACGTCAAACAAGGACATAATGATGCCCGCGGCAAACACGCCGATCTTTGCGAGGATGACAAAGAAGCTGATCCAATTGAGCGCCCTCCCCATATTCGCCCCCAGCGAGGAGATGCCGTTGAGAATAGAGATGAGCGCCTCGATCGCGGTGAAGATGAGCGTGATGACGAGCACGGTCTTTGCCGTCTTTTGCAGCTCCTTATCGTTGGACTTGACGATCGCATAGCCGCCGGCGATCACAAATGCAATGAGATGCACATAGCCGCACAGCCAGATGAGTACCTTTTTCCAGTTCCTGCTCCAGATTTCCTTCATAAAATTGCCTCCATATTTTTACCATATTATATTCTCTTTCGGCACAGATGTCAACCCTGACGCAAAAATTTTGCAAAAAAAGAGCGGTTTTTGTACCCGGCGCGTCACGGCTTCGCAGGCCGTATCTTTCGATCGGGCGGAAAAACGGCGATTTGTACCGGCGAAAACGCCGCAGGCTCACCGTCAGAAAGAGCCGCAGCTTTGGCTGCGACTCTTTCTGACGGGCAACGCCGACCCGTCCCAACACATCGGAGGTAGAGATCAAGGGAAGATCAGATCGCGGCGTCGATCTTGAGAACGGTGTTGAGGAGCACGTCCGCGCCCTTCTTGCAGTTTTCAACGGGCGTATGCTCCAGCTCGCAGTGGCTGTGACCGCCGTCCGAAGGGACGAAGATCATCGTCGTAGGCACGATATCCGCAGCGAACTGCGCGTCGTGACCGGGGCCGGAGTACATGCGCATGGAAGGATAGCCCAGCTCTTTGGCACTCTCCTCGACGAAGTCCACATAGGGCTTGTGGAAGGCGACCGTCGCACGGCTCCACGCTTCCTCATAGGAGAAGGCGCACTTTTCGACCTCGGAAGGGATCTTCTTGATAATGTCGATGCACTGCTGCACGACGGCGGGATCCTGATGGCGCGCGTCCAGCGTGAACTTGACAAGATCGGGAATGATCGTATGGATATTGGGGTGGCAGGAGATCTTGCCCGTCGTGTACACGAGCTTTTTGTCGAGCTTATCGAACTCGTCGTGCAGGTACTGGATGACCTTGCAGGCGGCATACAGCGCGTCTTTTCTATACTTCATGGGCGTCGTGCCCGCGTGATCCGCCTGCCCGACGAACGTGAACTCATAGTTGATCATGCCGCACACGCCCTCGACGACGCCGATGTCCTTCTTTTCCGCTTCCAGGACGGGGCCCTGCTCGATATGCAGCTCTAAAAGCGCGGCGCATTTATCGGAGCCGATGCGGTTTGCCTCGCTGCCGACATAGCCGCTTTCCGCGAGCGCCTCGCCGAACGTCCTGCCCGTGGAGTGAGAGACGGAGGCAAGCATCTTGTCCTTATCGAACTTGTGACAGACGACACCCGAGCTCATCATGGCGGGCTCATAGTCCGCGCCCTCCTCGTTCGTCCAGATCATGCACACATAGTTGTGCTTGTGCGGGATGTTCTCCCTGACGATGGTCTCTGCAACTTCCAGCGCGGAGAGAACGCCGAGGATGCCGTCATAGTTGCCGCCCTGGCGCACGGAGTCGCAGTGCGAGCCGGAGTAAATCGCGGGCAGCGAGGGATCGCTCCCCTCCAGCACCGCGTAGAGGTTTGCCATGTCGTCCGAGAACACCTTCATGCCGAGCGCTTCACAGCGGCGCACCCACTCCTTGCGGGCGGCGAGCGCCTCGGGCGAGAGGGAGAAGCGGGTGATGCCGCCATGCCCCGTGTCGCCGAACCCGGAAAAGGTCTCGATCTTATCCTTCATACGTTCCGTACTCGTCATATACATGATTATTTTTCCTCCAGAGAGATTTTTAACATTTGATAGAGTTCTGCCTCGGTGGGCTGATAGGCACAGTTTGCAATGTTCTTTGCCGCGATCGCCTTTGCGGCGTACTTTTTCATCTCGGCGTCCGTGAGTGCCTCGCGCTGCCCGAGCAAGTCCGCAAGCATTTGAGAAAACGCCGCGGGGCTTTCAAAGCTGCCCGCCTGTAAGATCGCGTCCGTCCGCTCGGGCAGGTGCTGCGCGCAGAAGGCGACGAATGCGCCCAAAAGCAGTCCGTTCGCCCTGCCGTGGTCGATCTCGTGATAGTAGGTGAGCGAATAGCCCATCGCGTGCACCGCCGTCGTGCCCGTGTTGGCGATGACCATGCCCGCGAGCATGGACGCGTACAGCAGCTTCTGCCGGTCTACGGGCGCGAGACGGTCCGCCGCGATCTTCTTCGCAAGCGAGCAGATGATGGAGATGCTCTCTTTTGCGAGCAGGTCGCTCACCTCGCCCGCCTTGACGGAGAGCATGCCCTCCACCGCGTGCGAGAGCGCGTCGATCGCCGTATTGACGGTGGTGTTGTGCCCGAGCGACGCCATATAGCCGCCGTCCAGCAGCGCGAGCCTGGGGAAGATATAGGGCGTTGCGATACTCGTCTTGCTCTCGGCGACGTCGTCGGTGAGAATGGAGTACTGTGTGACTTCGCTGCCCGTGCCCGCCGTCGTGGGAATGTGCACCATAGGGAGCACGTCGGGGGAATACCTGCCCGCGAAGAGGTCGGCATCGGCGATGTCCTGCCGCGCAAGCAGCGCGATCGCTTTTGCCGCGTCCATGGGCGAGCCGCCGCCGATCGCGATGACGAAGTCCGCGCCCGCCTCCTTTGCCCTCGCCGCGCCCGCGCGGACGCAGGCTATGGTCGGATTGGGGAGCACTTCGTCAAAGACGGCGTAGCGCTGCCCGTTGCCTTCCAGCGCCGCGACGACATCGTCCAAAGAACCGTTCTTTTTGGAGCTCCTGCCCGTGACGATGAGCGCGCACTTCCCGAGCGGGGCGATGAGCGTTGCGGCCGCCCTGACGCAGCCCGCGCCCTCGACGACGCGCACGGGCATGTAAAATTGCTGCATGGCTCAGATCTCCTTGTCGAGGATACTCAGAACTTCCTCAACCTTGGCGAGCTCTTCGCGCATCTGCGCCTCGGTGATGATGAGCGGGGGCGAGATGAAGATCATGTTCTCATGCGAATAGGTCATGAACTTACGCTCGCGCAGGAGCTTGCACACCCTGCCCATCTTGCCCTCGGGATCCTTGCCGTACACGACCCATGGCTCCTTGGTCGCCTTGTCCTTGACCAGCTCGATGGAGGAGAACAGACCGATATAGCGCACGTCGCCCACGCAGGCGTGGTTTGCCTTCATCTTCTCCAGCTCCTCGCCGAGCACCTTGCCGACGCGGTTGACGTTGCCCAGGATGTCGTTGTCCTTGTAGTAGTTGAGGCAGGCGATGCCCGCGGCGCAGGCGAGCGGGTGACCGCTGTAGGTGAGCCCGCAGGACAGAAGGTGATCGTCAAAGTACGCGGCGATCTTGCTGCTGACCGCGACGCCGCCCAGCTGGACATAGCCGCAGGTGACGCCCTTGGCAAAGGAGACGAGGTCGGGCTTGACGCCGAAATTTTCAAAGGCGAACATCTTGCCCGTTCTGCCGAAGCCCGCCATGACCTCGTCGCAGATCATGACGATGCCGTACTTATCGCAGATCTTTCTCACACCCGGCAGATACCCCTTGGGCGGGATGATGACGCCGTTGGAGCCGGTCACCGTCTCCATGACGATAGCGGCGACGTCGTCGGGATTTTCATACACGATCTGCTCTTCCAGCTTGGCGAGGTAGTAGTTGGTCGCCTCCTCCTCGCTCGCAAACTCAATGGGCTCGCGGTAGATATAGGGGTCAAAGAACTTGACGAAGCCCGGAATGCCCGGCTCCAGGGGGTAGCGGCGGGGTTCGCCCGTCAAGTTGCCCGCGCCGAAGGTGGAGCCGTGATAGCTGCGGTAGCGCGAGAACACCTTCTTGCGCCCCGTGTACATGCGCGCGATCTTGATCGCGTTCTCGTTGGCATCCGCGCCCGCGTTGGTGAAGAACACCTTGCCGAAGTTATCGGGCAGGAGTTCGACGAGCATTTTGGCGAGCTCGCCGCGGGGCGCGCTGCCGTAGGAGGGAGAGATATAGCAGTACTCCTCCGCCTGCTTTTTGATCGCCTCGATGATGGGCTTGCAGCCGTGCCCCACGTTGAGGTTGACGAGCTGCGCGCTCATATCCGAATAGCGGTTGCCATCAAAGTCATAGACGTAGATCCCCTCCGCCCTGGCGACGGGAATGGGATTGAGGTTCGCCTGTTTGGACCAGGACTGCATGTTGTAGTGGGAATGATTGTAGACGATCTCTTCCGACTGGGTCATAAGTTACTTGCTCCTTAAACATATTTGCCTTGCGGCGCAATTTTTCTGATTTTATAATTTTCTGTGTTATTTTGTATGGACGCGCTCGCCCATGGCGATCTCGCCCGTGGGACAGACGAGCGCACACAGCCCGCAGCCGACGCAGCGCATTTTATCCAGAGAAACGGTCCGCGCATGCGCGTCCCATGCGATCGCCTGATGCCCCGCGTCGTCGCAGGCGATAAAGCACCTGCCGCAGCCGGTACAGGGCGCGGGCAGCACGGGATAGGCAATGCTGTGCCTGTCAAGCCGGTCCGCCTCCACGAAGTTTTTAAGCGCGCCGCCGATGATATCCGAAAGGCGCTTCTCGCGTGCGGCGAGGTAACGGACAAGCCCGTCCTTCAAATCGTCGATGATGCGGTAACCGTACTGCATGACCGCCGTCGTGACCTGCACGTTCTCGCAGCCCAGCAATAAAAAGTCGAGCGCGTCCCGCCAGGTCTCGATGCCGCCGATTCCGCTCAAGGGATAGTCCTTTGTCGCGGCGTACTTCTTCAGATCGTGCACGAAGCGCAGCGCGATGGGCTTGACTGCCTTGCCCGAGTAGCCCGAAACCGTGCTCTTGCCGCGGATCGCGGGGCTTGCGACGCAGGTCTCGGGATCGACGTCCGTGATGGACTTTATTGTGTTGATCGCGGCGATGCCGTCCGCACCGCCCTCGATCGCCGCCGCGGCGGGCGCCTCCATATTGGTGACGTTGGGCGTCATTTTGGCGAGCACGGGGAGTTTTGTCCCGCGTCTGACCGCCTCGGTGAACTTTTTGACGAGCTCGGGGTGAGTGCCGACGTCGCTGCCCAGTCCCCCGCCCGACATGTGCGGGCAGGAGAAGTTGCACTCGATGACGTCGCAGCCCGCCTCCTCGCTGACACGGGCAAGGTACTCCCACTCCTCCTCCGTGCGGCCCATGATCGAGCCGACGATGACCTTGCCCGGGAACTCCGCCTTCAGGCGGCGCAGGATGGAGAGGTTTTCCTCCAGCGGTTTATCGGAGATCTGCTCCGCATTGCGGAATCCGATGAAGGGCGTGCCCTCCTTGCGGTTGGCGTCAAAGCGGGGCGAGAGCTCCTCGGGCACAAAGACGGAATAGGTCTTGTAGACGATGCCCGCCCAACCCGCCTCCAGCGCGCGGGCACACATATCGTACCCGCTCGCCACGACGGAGGAGCTCAAAAAGAAGGGATTTTCGCACGGGACGCCGCACATCTGCGTGGTGAGATCGGCCTCGGGCGCGGGCGCGGCGGGATATGCCTGTTCCGCGAGCGCCTTTAAAGCGAGGATCTTTGTTGCGCCGTCCGGGCGGATGCAGGCGCGCTCACACGCGCCGCAGCCCACGCAGCCCGTCATCTGCGCGAGTGCGCCTTCGCCGTTTGCAAAGCGCACGGAGCGCACGAACCGATCGGGCGAGAGCCCCTTGGGGCACGCCGCGGCGCAGGGCGCGTCATGACAGAGCATGCACGCGGACGCCAGTTCTGCAATGCGGATAGATAGCTGTTTCATGGTGTGACCTCCGTTGGACGGCGCGCGCCGCACCTTTAGAGATGCTTTGCGCGCTTGACAAATTTTCCTTCGCCGTAACTGCCGACGTATTCGCCGTTGTCATAGACGAGCTTGCCGCGCAGCCAGGTCTGAACGGGATAGCCGTGTAGGTGCTTTCCTTCCCAGATGGTGTGGTCGTAGTCGGAGTGCATGTTCGCAACGGAGATCGTGAAGTCCTTTTCGGGATCGTACACGACGATATCCGCATCCTTGCCGACGGCGATCGCGCCCTTCCGGGTGCAGCCGAAGATCCTCGCGGGGTTGGTCGCGCACAGCTCGACGGCGCGCTCGTAGGTGATCTTCCCCTTTCCCGCCGCGTCCAGCATGTAGGGATAGAGGTTCTCGATGCCCGCGCAGCCGTTGGGGATCTTGGTGAAGTCCTCCTTGCCCCAGTCCTTTTCCGCCTGCATGAAGGGGCAGTGGTCGGTCGCAACGGTATCGATAAAGCCGTCCGAGATCGCCTTCCAGAGCGCCTCGCGCGAAGCCTCGCCCTTCATGGGCGGCGAGCAGACGAAGTTTCTGCCGTCCTCGCGCTTGTACACGTCGGACGTGAATTCCAGATACTGCGGGCAGGTCTCGGCATAGATCTTCACGCCGCGCGCCTTTGCCTCGCGCACCACCTCTACGCCGCCTGCGTTTGCCAGGTGGACGATGTACAGCGGCGCACCCGTGTATTCCGCCCAGTAGATCGCGCGCCTGTCCGCCTCCTCCTCGACGAATTCGGGGCGGGAGAGGTAGTGATACCAGGGCGAGAGCTTGCCCTCACGCTTAAACTGCGCGACCTTGGCGTCGATGACGTCGCAGTTTTCGGCGTGCACGTTGACGAGGATGCCCGCCTTTTTCGCCTCCTCGAGGACGGTGAGGATATTGCCGTCGTCGATCATCATGTTTTCCCTGCGGTAGACCATGAAGCACTTGAAGGAAGTGATGCCCGCCTCCGCCGCGACGGGGAACTCGGAGAGGAGCCTGCCGTCGTCCAGATTGGTGATCGCGACGTGGAAGGCATAGTCGGACGCCGCGACGGGCGCGCACATTGCCATGCGCTTTTCCACCGACTCCATGATGCCGTCCACCTTGTCGCCGTACTTCTTCTGCATGACGTAGTCAAACACCGTTGTCACGCCGCCGCAGACCGCCGCGCGCGTGCCCGCCTTATAGTCGTCCGCAGAGACTGTGCCGCCGAACGGCATCGCGAGGTGGGTGTGCGCGTCGATCGCGCCGGGCAGGACGAGCTTGCCCGTGACGTCCACCACCTTGCTTGCCGCCGACGCATCGATCTTGCCGATGCAGGCGATCTTCTCGCCCGTGACGGCGACGTCCGCTTCGAACACGCCCTCCGCCGTGACCACTTTTCCGCCCTGAAATAAGATGTCAAACATAATTTACTCCTTTTTTTCCTGCAAAACGGAGGGGCGGTTTGCCCCTCCGTTTTGCTCGGAAAGTAATCGCCTCCGCAAACATGCGGTGATCGGTTGGTTTATTTACGACCCAAATACGTAGCTGTCGAGATCGCTCAGGTCGACTGCATCGTGCACTTCCTCCCAGAACGCCGTGTAGAACACCTGCGAGAAGGTAAGGTTGCCGATCGCTTCCTGCGTTGCAAGGTCGGTCGAGCTGGGCGTCGTGCTTGCCGTGGAGCTGGTGTAGTACTGCGAAAGGATGTCGCGCGTCGTGTTAAATTCACTTTCGACCATCGTTCCGATCGCATTGAGATTTGATTCGGTGACGGTGGTGCCGTCCACGACCAGCTTAGCGACCTCGGAAGCCATGTACTGCTGGTGATAGAGCGAGACGCTGTCGCCTGCCTCATAGACCAGAGCGCCCGTATCGTTGCCCGCGACGCCCATCTCCGCAGGATCGGCATGGGTGCATGCCCAAGCCCAGCCCTTGATGGACGCGCGCAGGAACGCCCTGACCGTATCCTGGTTTGCCGCCGCCCATTCGCTGTCCACAAACAGGCAGTCCTCCATCATCGCGACGTCGGTATCACGCATGTAGATGACGTTCAGTTCGTCAAGATCGTACCCCTCTTCCAGAACAAGTCCCAGTTCGTTGTACGTCATTGCCGAAGCCCAGTGCAGCTCGCCCGTCAGAAGCTGGTTCATGTCATAGCTCTGCGAGGTCAGCTCGGTATCCAGCCCGAGGGATGCAAGGTATGCCTGCAATTCGTACTGGTTGCCGCCCAGCCAGTTGCCGACGCTCTCGCCCGCTTCGACTTCCGTCTCCTCGCCCTGCGTCTCCTTCATAGAGACAATGGTCATGCCCGAATCCTGATAGAACTGGGCGATCGCCATCAGCGAAGAGCCGTTTGCAATGGAAGGCAGCAGGTTGGAGACCCACGTCGTGCCGAACTGCGCGTTTCCGCTCTCCACGGCGTCGATCTCGGACGTCGTGCCGCCCTCGACGATGGTGACATCCAGTCCCTCTTCTTCATAGAAGCCCAGCACGTCCGCCGCGTAGTAGCCCATGAACTGGGACTGACGCAGCCACTTGAGCTGAAGCGTGACCGGGGTGAGCTCACCGTCGGAGCTGTTGTCCGGATCGTCCGATTCGGCGGGTGCGCATGCCGCAAAGGACAGCATCGCCGCTGCGAGCAGACCGGAAGCTACAACAAGGGGAAATTTTTTCATAATGGAAACCTCCACAAAAATTTAAAACAGGTTCAGGATTTTCTCTGCGAAGCGTGCCAACGGATGGCGCGTTTTTCGATGACCGCGACGATCGCGTACATGATGAGTCCGATGACGACCGCCATAAAGATGTATGCCCACGCCGCCGTACGGTTTTGCGTATCGAACGCCGTCTTGAACACCTTTCCAAGCCCGATCGACGTCGTGTAGGCGTAGATCTCGGAGATGAACACCGCCGCCATTGCCGTTGCGACGTTGATCTTGAGCGCCGTAAAGGTATTGGGCAGGGAGGCGGGAAGCCTCATCTTGACAAAGCTCGTTGCCGAGGAAGCGTTGTACACCTTCATGAGATCGCCCGAGAAAGGTTTGACGGTATTCAGTCCCTTATAGGCGTTGACCGCCATGCCCGCCATACAGGTGATGATGACGATGACCAGCTTTGCCGCATAGGGCGCGGACGAGCCGAACATGTTGTTAATCGCGGGCGCTAAGGCAACGACGGGCGCGGAGACCAGAATGGTGAGGATGACGAGCACCCCTCCGCCCCACTTGCGGCAGACGGTCGCAAGCAGCGCGCATCCGTAGCCGAGGAGCGCACCTAAGAGATAGCCGGGAATGAGCGCCGAGAGCGTGATGCCGGCATTGTACATCATCGTGCCGAAGTTTGCGACGGCATAGTTAAAGATGCCGATGCTCGTTGTGATTGTCGTGACCTGCGTGAGCGCGTTGGTCGTCGAGAATGTCTTGTCGAACGGGAACGGGAGCTGGGAATAGGTCTGTCCCAGCATCGCATGCAGCGCGCCCGTCTGCCAGAGGACGAACACGAGGACGAGAAGAAGCAGAAAGTAGACGGCGCTGTCGATTTTGCTCCAGTAATACCGGAATCTGCGCCACTTGAAATTGGTCTTTTTCATCGTTCGCACCTCAGTCCGTCGACTTCCAGCGAATGACAAAGTGCCGGACAAGTTCTACCAGATAGAAGATGAGCACGCCCGCAAGGATCGCCATGAAGATATACCCCCAGCAAAGATCCCAGCGGCTCGCGTACTGCGAAGCGAAGATGCCGTACCCCAGTCCCCCCTGCGTGCGCAGCAGCTCCGTGAAGATGACGGCGCAGAATGCCGAGGGCGCCGCGAGCTTGAGCCCGACGAACAGCGAAGGGAGCGCGGCGGGGAACATGAGCTTGGTGTAGACCTGATATGTATTCGCCGCAGAGATCTTCAAAAGTTCCTTTCTCTCCCGATCCACCGCCTTGAACCCCGCGAACGTGTTCGCCGCAATGGGGAAGAAGGACATGTATGCCGCCATGAACATCTTGGATGTGAACAGCTCCGGGAAAATGGAGAGAAAGATGGGCGCAAGCCCGAGCATGGGGATCATCTGCGAGACGAGCAGCAACGGATACCCCACCTTCTGCACGGGGAGGAACAGGCTCATGAGAAGCGCGAACACGATCCCGAGCGCAAAGCCGATGAGAAAGCCGAGAATGGCGACGCTAAGCGTATCCCACAGATAGCTCCAGATCGTTGCGCCGCACAGCGAATAGGACTGCGTCGCCGTCTGAACGGTATCGGTGGAGAAACACCAGTAGATCATGTCGTACAGGTGCGGGAATACGGTGTTCGAGCCGCCGGACGCCTGCACTGCCGCCGCAATGATCTCCCACACCGCGAAGAATCCGATGAGCCAGACGATCGTCACCAGCCAGCGCGGCGGGATAAATTCCCTGGATGTCTTCTGCTCCTTTTCCTGCGCAGTATGACTGCCGCGCATACGATCACACCCCCTCGAAGTCGGAACGAATCTCCGCAATGTAATCATAGTACTCCTCCGTTTCGCGCATCTGAGCGCAGCGGGGACGGTTGAGGCTGATATCGAGCACCGCCGAGACCCTGCCGGGATGCGGGCTCATGACGACGACCTTGTCAGACAGATAAACCGACTCGCTGATGTTGTGCGTGACAAAGACAATGGTCATCTTGTTTTCCTTCCAGATGCCCAGCAGATCGTCGTGCAGCTTCTCGCGCGTAAACTCATCGAGCGCGGAGAAGGGTTCATCCATCAGCAGGATCCCGGGATTGACCGCAAGCGCCCTTGCGATAGAGACACGCTGCTGCATGCCACCCGAAAGCTCGTAGGGATAGCGGTGCGCGAAGTCCTTCAGCCCCACCATCTCGAGCATGTGCTCCGCACGGTCGCGGCGCTCGCCCTTGGGCAGGTGCATGATCTCGAGCGGCATCTCGACATTCTTTAACACGGAGCGCCAGTCATAGAGCACCGCGCTCTGGAAGACCATGCCGAGCTTTCTTGCCATGCGCGCCTGCGTCGGACTCATTCCGCCCACGCTGACCGAACCCGAAGTGGGTGTGATAAGGTCGGCGATGATGCGCAGGAGCGTCGTCTTGCCGCAGCCCGAAGGACCGAGCAGAGAGACAAAGGAACCGCTCTCGATCTCAAGATTGACATCGGTGAGCGCCGTCACCTTGTCGCCCTTATCCGTCTCATAGACCATGTTGAGGTTTTCAATGCTGATCCTCCCCTCTTCATGATCCGCATAATACTGCGTTGCGACTGCCATGTTGAGTCTGTCCCGAATCGCGATCCTTTCCATAATAACTCCTTATAAGATTTTCTTATCCCCTGTTTTTGCGACGATCGTACCGTGCCTTGAAGCAGGGGACCCCCTTCCAATTTTATCATATGAGATTTTGGCGGGATATTTGCAAGAAAATCAACGTTTTTTGCTTTGAATGCCATTATATTACACCTTCTCTTTTTGGAAGTCAATAAAATGAAAGCAGTTTCTATATACACAAAAATTTGAAATTCTATAAGTTATATTTATACTTTTGAATCACCTTTCCTGCGAGGAAAAGGAAAAGAAAACAGGCAGCCGCCCCCTGAGGAAAATCCTCAGGGGGCGGCTGCCTGTCCGGGCCGAATCGTTCGAGTGTTCCGGACGCCAACAGCCCTCAATGCCCTATCTGCAAAAACTACCCTTTCAAAAGTTCAGGAAGCCTACTCACGATCCCATCAGCCCGGCGATCCACGCACCAACGAGCGCCTCAGCATTTACAAGATCGCGCGAGGTCAGATGCAGGTTGTCGATCAAATTGATCGAAGGATATTCCCGCTGCAAATCGCCGAACGCGCCGCTGCCCGAGGAGGAAGCGCTGGTTGAAAAGGTGTACACATCCTTGCCCAAAAAGTCATAGCTTTCCGTTTCGAGGAAGGTCTGAATGATGCGCGGCGCATCTCCCCACCAGATCGGATGCCCGATAAATACAGCTTCGTAGTCGTTGAAATTCTCTACGATGCCTGAAATCTCGGGGCGGGCGTCCGGGTCGTCCTGCTCCTGCCTTGCGCGGCAGTTGCTGTTTGAGTAGTCGAGATCTTCCTCCGTATAGGGATCAGCCGCCACAATTTCCCACAGCGCTCCGCCCGTCGCCCCGGCGATATGTTCCGCAACCTGCCGCGTATTGCCCGTATTCGAGAAATCTTTAATGACACGACCAATGCGCGGATGGAGGAGTTGGAGCAACGTCTTAAAGAAATACAGATAAAACTCGAATTGAATTGTTTAGAAGAACGGCAAAAGCTGACGAAAGATAGCATCATTGAATACCTGACAAATCCTCTTCATCAGACTTCCAAGCGTCTTTTGCGCACATTGATCGAAAAAATCCTCGTCTATGACGACAAAATCGAAATTTTCTATAAATACACGAAAAAAACTCCCGAAAATCCTCGGGAGTCTCTCTCCTATCCAAGTTCGGATAGTTCGGTTTTGGTGGACCTGCGCAGAATACTTCGCGCCAATCGTGCCATCTTTCCTTTTCCTGCGCTGTGCGCTGCGCTCGTGCCAAAGCTACGCTTCGGGGTGAACTGCGGCATGGCTTCGCCATACTTGCGCAGTCATTTGACAGGTCCGCAAAAAGGGGGCGGGGACTGGCCAAGCCAGTCCCCGCCCCCTTTTTGGTGGACCTGCGCAGAATTGAACTGCGGTCTTACAAGGTTCGTCTGCGGACACTACACGCTTAGTCTGTGATCAGATCTCGCCCGCGGGCAGTCCACAGACAACCTGCGCCTTGGGCATACTTCCCTATGATCCTCTCAGGGGACGGAAGTGTTTCCCCCAAGTAGGTTCCCCACTCAATTGACGCCCTGTTCCCGACCGTGGGCAATCGGGGCAGGACGGGGCTTAAATGGTTAAGCCGCAAGCGCTACACGGCGCGCGGAAGCGCGACGTGCAACAGCCGATCTCTTTTTGGAATCAGCATTTAAAATTGTTCCGTTTTTCCGGAGCCGAGCCTCCGACGTGCGTCCGTCAAACTCCGCTTGCAATCGAATCCGAAACAGGCCCATGGAGTTTGTTTTATTATATTATACCCCAAAGCGCGTTTTGTCAAACAAAATGACGGCGTTTTGATCGGAATCCCGCAAGCCCGCTCAATCACGTTTCACTCTGCTGCCATTGCACAAAGATGCTTAAGATACGTTCCAACTTCTTGGGATCACCCATTCCCTTAAAAAAATAATTTTCCACTTTGCACAAGATCCAATCCTGGTCGGAGTTCCATTCGTCGATCTGCTCAAAGGGTTTATCCTGCAATTCAGTCTCGTACAGGTAAATTTCGACGCTCCAGCCGGGATTATCCAGCGTCTCGATCGTGATCCCGTAATCATGCTCCCAATCCCCGTCGCATTGCGACTGAAACCATTCATTGACCGCGTTTAAGACACCCATTGCAACCTCCTTTTTTTCGAAAACAGCATAAAAAATATTATCCCTTTCGCAACGACGACGCCAAAACGATGAACTTATCGGGCGAGCCGAAAAAATATTCCTCTTTGAACAGGGCGACCTTGTCCATGACAAACGCACTGCCGCCCCCTGAGGCAAAACATGCCTCAACTCCCTCTTCGATCAATACGATTTCTCCGTCCCGTGCGCAGAAAACCAGAAATCCATTTCCCTCGCGGGTATACTTCTTCAATTGCGCGATCGCCTGCGCTTCATTGAGTTTATCGCCTCCAAAAACGATCGCCTTTTCATCGATCATCCCGAGCACGTCGTGGCAAAGTCTCCATTCAAACCGATCGGGCTTCTTGCGCATCTCGTGAAGGACGCGCTCCCGCAAGTCCTTTCTGACAAATTGATCTGCAAAATATTCCTGCTGCACTTTGGTCATACATCCTCTCCCCTGCCGACTTTCCGCCGTACTCCAAAACGGCATCAGTTGAGCGTCACGTCCCTGAGGCTTTCGTACTTTTGCATGGCGGCGCTTCTGATCTCCTCGAAGTTCAGGCGGCGCGCAAACGCCTCGTCCGTCAGTTTTTTTGCCGTGAAAATGACGTCCGTCGAATAACGCAGGTTCTTGATGTCCGTCAAAATATGACCGCTCTGGCGGGTGCCCAGAAAGTCGCCGCTGCCGCGCAGCTGAAGATCCTTTTCCGCGAGTGCAAAGCCGTCGGACGTACTCTTGAAAATGCCGAGCCGCTCGCGCGCCGCGTCGCTGTCCGAACCGATCATCAGGAAACACCAGCTCTTCTCGCTCCCGCGCCCCACTCTGCCGCGCAGCTGGTGCAGCTGCGAAAGCCCGAAGCGCTCGGCATTCATGATGACCATGATGGTCGCATTGGGCACGTCCACGCCGACCTCGATGACGGTGGTCGAGACGAGGCAGTCGTATTCGTGATTTTTGAACGCCGTCATGACGGCGCTCTTTTCCCTGTCCTTCATCCTGCCGTGCAACAGCCCGAAGCGGACGTCGGGAAGCCGCCCCTTCAGCTCCTCCCAAAGTTCGGTGACGGAGGTCACTTCCCCCTCGTCATCGTCGATCTTGGCGCACACGAAGTATGCCTGCCGCCCCTTTTTGCACTCCCCGCGCACATAGCCGAGCATGTCCTCGTACTTGTAGGCGGGGACGATGGCGGTCGTAATGGGTTGGCGTGCGAGCGGCTTGTCGGGGATGGTGGTCACGTCCAGATCGCCGTAAAAGACGAGCGAGAGCGTGCGCGGGATAGGCGTTGCCGACATGACGAGCATGTCGGGCGACTCCCCCTTTTCGCCGAGCTTGTTGCGCTGGGCGACGCCGAAGCGGTGCTGCTCGTCGCAGACGCAGAAGGCGAGGTTCTTGAAGTGCACATCCCCCTGCAGGACGGCGTGCGTGCCGCATAACACGTCGATCTCCCCCGCGGCGAGCGCCGCCTTTAGTTCCCGCTTCTCCTTTGCCGTGCTGCCGCCCGCAAGGTACCCTACACGGTACTCGGGAAAGGTATGCTGTAAGAGCGCATAGTTCTGCGCGGCGAGCACTTCGGTCGGCGAGAGGTAGACCGCCTGAAACCCGCTTTTGAGCGCCATGAAGATGCCCGTCAGCGCGACCGCCGTCTTGCCGCTGCCGACATCGCCCTGCAAGAGGCGGTTCATGCGCACGGGGCCGGTGACATTATCGTAGATCGCGCGCACCGCCGCCTGCTGCCCCGCCGTGAACGGGAAGGGAAAGCGCTTTTCAAAGTCGGCGACCTCCCGCTCGGTGACGGCGTACTTGTTGACGCGCGCCTCCTGCCGGTCTCCCTTGATGAGCTTGAACGCCGAGAGCAGCGTGAAGTACTCCTCCAGGGCAATGCGCTCCGCCGCCTCGCGCATCTCCTGCTGCGTCTTGGGAGCGTGAACGGCGCGGTATGCCGCATCCAGGGGAGAAAGCGCGTACTTTTGCCGCAGTTCATAGGGAATGACGGAGACGACTTTCTCCACGGCGAGCGCCGAGGAGATTGCGTCGCGGACGATGCGCTGCGTCAGCCCGCCCTTTAGGGGGTAGACGGGAACGAGCCCTTTCAGGCGCACGTTCTTTTCCATCGGCTCGAACGTCGGGTTGACAAGGCTGATCTGCCCGTAGCGGTTCTGCACCCTGCCGTAGAAGAGGTACTCGCCCGGCTTTAAGCGCTGCGCGAGGTAGGGCATGTGAAACCACACCGCCGAGAAGGTGACGCCGTCCTGCTCCAGCCAGGCGCGGACGGTCTTGTTGCGCGAATACAGCTTGGGCGGCTCGACGGAGACGATGCGGCAGGCAATGAGCGCCGTATCGTTGTGATAGACCGACGTGATCTTTGTGCGGTCGGTCATATCGAGATAGGCGCGCGGAAAATAGCGCACGAGCTGTACGCTGTCCGTGATGCCGAGTTTTTCAAGTTGTTCGGCGCGCTTTTCCGTGACGCCTTTGAGTCTGACAAGTTCCATGATGATGAAGCGGCGGCGCGGGCGCAAAATTGCGCCCGCGCCGCCAATATTTTATTCCAATGAGAGCATATAGTAATAAACGGGCTGTCCGCCGTAGTGGAAGTCAACGTCGCAGTCGGGGAATGCCTCCTGCACCTTTTCGGAGAGTGCGGACGCATCCGGCTCATCGACGCCTTCGCCGTAGTACAGCGTGATGACCTCGTGAGAGTCGTCTTTGAGTTTATCGAGGAGCTTGAGCACAGTTTCATCGATGCTGTGCCCCTTGGCAAGGATCTTCTTGTCGTCCAGTCCGATGATGTCCCCTTCCTTGATGGAGAAGCCGTTGACATTTGTCGTGCGTACGGCATGTGTGACCTGACCGCACTTGACGTTGTCGATCGCGTGGATCATGTTGGTCTTGTTCTCTTCGACGGGTGCATCGGGGCTGAACGCGAGCGCCGCCGCAAAGCCCTGCGGGACGTTCTTGGTGGGAATGACGTGGATCGTGCGGTTGTCGACAAGCGCCTTTGCCTGCTCCGCCGCGAGCACGATATTTTTGTTGTTGGGGAATACGAATACGTTGTCCGCGTTGATCTTCTGGACCGCCGTCGCAATGTCGGACGCGGAGGGGTTCATTGTCTGACCGCCTTCGATGACGCGGTCGACGAACAGGTCTTTGAAGATATCGGAAATGCCCTCGCCCGCACAGATCGCGAGCATGCCCTGCTCCTTCTTCTCTGCCTCGCGCTTTGCCTTTAAGGCGCGGTTCTGTTCGAGCATGTTCTCGATCTTGGGACGATCCAGCTCGCCCAGTTCCAGCGCGTAGGTGAGCGCGACGCCGGGGCTGTTGGTGTGTACGTGCACCTTGACCATTTCCAGATCGCCGATGCAGATGACGCTGTCGCCGATGCCCATCAGATTTTCGCGCAGCTTGTCGATGTCGGCAAGCGTGGTGCTCTTTTTCAGGTTGATGACGAAGAACTCGGTGCAATAGGCAAACTGGATCTCGCCCAGGTCCATATTGATGATATCCGAGTTGTCGCCGAAGTCCGCTTCGCTGCCCGCGTTGCTCGCAGCCTCGGTCTGCACGTCGGAGACGATCTCCTCACCCATGATCGCGGAGAGAAATCCGCGCATGATGGTCATAAGACCCACGCCGCCGGAGTCCACGACGCCCGCCTTTTTTAATACGGGCAGGAGTTCGGGGGTCTGCGCAAGCGCCCTGTCCCCTTCCTCGATGACGGCGGGAAGGAAGGTCTCGAAGTCCTTGTACTTGCCCGCGATCTTGACGGCGTACTCGCTCATCATCCGAACGACGGTGAGGATGGTGCCCTCTTTGGGGATGGACACGGCGCCGTATGCTACTTTTGTTCCGGCTTCCAATGCCTTGGCGAACGTCTTGGTGTCCACCTCGGGCTTACTGTCGTGCAAAACGGAACAGATGCCACGGAAGATCTGTGAGAGGATGACGCCCGAATTGCCGCGCGCGCCGCGCAAAGCGCCCTTGGAGACGTGATCGCACACCTCGGGGAAGCTGTTGGAAGCAGTAGAGAGCTCCTTGACCGCCGACTGCATCGTGAGCGACATGTTGGTACCCGTGTCGCCGTCGGGCACGGGGAAGACGTTGAGCGAGTCCACCTTTGCCCTGTTATTTTCCAGCATCTTCGCGCCGACAAGGACCATCTTACGGAATGTGGCGCAATTGATCGTTTTTTGCATGAAACCTGATTCTCCCGAATATTGAAGTCGCGCAGAGGCCTTGCCTTATAATTTCAGGCCGGCTACATTGACGTTGACCGTGTCCACGATCATGCCCGTGAAGTTCTCCACCTTGTACTTGATGGCCTCCTTCAGGGATTCGGCGACCGCCTCGATGGAGACGCCGTACTTGATGAGGACAGAGATGTCAATGAAAATGCGGTTTCCGGACGTGACGACTTTCACGCCCTTGCCCCCCGCGTCTTTCTTGAACAGTTCGGCGAACGTATCCGTAAAATGGCGCGACGCGGTATCTACGATGCCGTAACTCTCCAGCGCAGCCTGCGCCGCGACCTTGGCGATGGCAAGGTCCGAGATAGAAATTTTACCGTATGCGTTGCTCGTGCTTACAGACATAAATGATTGCTCCCAAACGTTCTCCCATCTATTCTACCCCATCGCGCAGCAATTTGCAAGCGTTCTTGAAAAATTTTTCACGATTTGTCAAAAAAAATTGCTAATTCGAGGCCGAATTTCATTGCTTTTTTTCGGGAGAAATGCTATCATTGTTTTGTTCTGCGCGCGGGGATTCTCCCGTGCGTTTTGAAAGCAGAGAAAATTTCGCCCCTCGGGAGGATGATAGTATGTCGAGAGTTTGCAGTATTTGCGGCAAGGGTCAGACGGCAGGCAACAACGTGAGCCACTCCAACCGTAAGACCAAGCGTGCGTTCAAGGCCAATGTTCAGAAGGTCTCCTTCGTCAAAGACGGGAAGGTCGAGACCGACTACGTCTGCACGCGCTGCCTGAAGAGCGACAAAGTCGAGCGCGTTTAAGTTGAAGTCAGAAAAAAGGACTGCTGCGGCAGTCCTTTTTTGCGTGCCTTCCTTCTTGCCTCTGCATCCCCTATCCGCAGACCTCCGCAAAGACGCGCACGAAATTGCCTGCGGTGACCTTCTCAGCGACGCGGCTGCCGAGCGCATCCGCAAGCAATCCCAAAAACTTCGGCATATGCGAGGGATCGGGCAGGCAACTGTTTGGCGGGATCCCGTCAAAGTCGGAGCCGAGCGCCAACGTATCCTCGCCCGCAACGGACAAAATATGCCGCGCGTGCGCGAGGAGCGCCCGTCGCTGTCCCTCCGCGCTTTTGTCGTCCGACAAAAAGTCCATGCAGAAGTTCAGACCGACCACGCCGCCGCAGTCCGCAACGGCTTTGAGCTGCGCGTCTGTCAGATTGCGCGCCCAATCGTGCAATGCCGCCGCGTTGGAGTGCGAGGCGACAAAAGGACGCTTGTATGCCGCGACCTCCCGAAAGAGTTTGTCGCTCGCGTGCGAGACGTCGACAAGCATCCCGCGCATAAACATGTACTCCACCGCCTGCCGCCCGAATGCAGTCAGTCCGCGCGTTCCTTCCCGCGCGGAGGGCGGCACCCTGCCCGCGCACAGCCCCGCGTAGTCGGGGAAATTCGGAAAGCCTGCCGCCGTGGGCGTGTTCCACACCGGTCCCGCCATCCGCACGCCGCGCTCGTACAGTCCGTCCAGCTCTTCAAGCGTTTCAAATGCGCCGCCCTCGGCGGTCAGAAGAGCGTTGACGGCATCTTCTTTGATCTCACAGGCGCGCGTCACCTTGCGATATCCCGCGCGCGCGCAAAGCGCATCAAAATCGTCTGCGAGAGCGCAAAAACGCGAATAGCCGCCCTCTTTGACAAACGCAGCAAAACATTGCAGCAGACACCCGCCTGCAACCAGATTTTCCCTTGTAACCTGCACGACGCCCTCAGTAGTGAGGGCGTCGCAGTGCATATCGCAGTATCTCATTTTCGTTTGGTGAATAGCCGCAGGACAAGGCGCAGCGGCAGCGGCGCCCTCCAACACACGATGACGTTCACGTTGCCTCCTCATTGACGAATACGAGCACCGTCCCCTGCACCGTAAAGCGCGCGACGTCCGCTGTCACGACGTTGGAGATGCCAATCGTCGCGCCGTAGACAAAGCGCGCGGGTAAGGGATAGTAAAACCCGCTGCTCTCCAGTATATGCACCTCTCCGCCGAAGGGTGTAACGGAGACCGTCTTGCCCTTTGCACCCCGAAGGACAAATTCGCCCGTCGCCGCGTAGATGCGCGCATGGTTGGTGACCATGACCGCACGCGCGCCACGCCGCGCCGCCTGATACAAAAGGTGCAGATTGCCGACAAAATGATCTTCCCTCTTTCCGCCGCCGCCGTAGATGACGATCTCCGTTGCGCCGGCATCGAGCGCGCGCCGGAGCGCCAGCTCGCCGTCGGTGTAATCCTTTTCCGTCGGATAGACCTCCGCAGGCGGCGGGTCGGGAACATAAGACAGGGAATCGAAGTCGCCAAGATTGACGTCGATCTTCACCCTGCCCTTTGCCCAGTCATACGCGCCGTCGCAGCAATAGACAACGGCGCCGCTCGCGTCGATCGCGCCGCGGTAGGATTCGCCGTTGAGAAGGATGAGCGCCCTCATTCGCCGTGAAGGCGGCGAATGGTCGCCTGCATGTCTGCCGCGCGGAACACCGTACTGCCGGCAACGATGACGTTCGCGCCCGCCGCAATGACATCGCGGACGTTCTCCTCGGTGATGCCGCCGTCCACCTCGATATCCAGTTCCGGTCTGCCGTTGCGCACGCAGAAGTCACGAAGCGCCTCGATCTTTTGCAGCGTGGCGGGGATAAACTTCTGCCCGCCCCAGCCGGGGTGCACGCTCATGAGCAGCAGCATGTCCGCGACTTCCACGCAGTCGAAGAGCTGCTCAACGGGCGTGTTCGGGTTAATGACCGCGCTCGCCCGCATGCCGTAGTTTTTGATGATACGCAGCGTCTGAAGCGTGAATTCGCGGCACTCCTCGACGTGTACGGTGACGATATTCGCCCCCGCGCGCGCAAAGCTCTCCAGCCGCGTATCGGGATGCAGCACCATGAGGTGACAGTCGAGCGGCAGCGTCGTATAGGGACGGATGTGCTCGATCATCTGATTGCCGAACGTGATCGTGGGCACGAAGTTGCCGTCCATGACGTCGCAATGGATATAGTCCGCGCCGCAGTTCTCCAGCCTTTTCACCGTCTCGCCCATGCGCGCGAAATCGCCCGCAAGAATGGACGGCGCTACTTTCACTTGTAACATAATTTCCCCTTATCTCAACGCCCGAAGGGCGCTTATTTCTCATCATGTTGCCGCAATGATCGCGGCTTTTTATTTCAGATCATTTTTAACCGCCCGAAGGCGCGTCATTTTCTTCCAGATAACTCGCTCTTAATTGTCCACACGCTCCGCCGATGTCGGAACCCATGCTGCGGCGAAGGGTCGCGGAAATGCCGCGGTCGGTGAGCGTTTTCAAAAACCGCTGCGCCTCCTGCTCTCGCGCGGCAATGAGCGTGCGCTCCTTGACCTCGTTCAAACGTATGAGATTGACGTGACAGGGTCTGCCGCGCAGGAGCTTGGCAAGCGCAATGGCATGCGCCTCATCCGCGTTCTCGCCCGCGATCAGACTGTATTCAAAGATATACCGCCTGCCCGTCTTATCAAAATAGTGCGCGCAGGCATTCAGAATGTCCGCGATCTTGTAGGCATTGGCAACGGGCATCGTGCGGGCGCGCTCTTCGTCCGTGACGGCGTGCAGAGAAACGGTCAGATTGAGCGGGATGCCTTCCTCGGCGAACTGCATCATTTTGGGGACGATGCCGCACGTCGAAAGACTGATATTGCGCGCGCTGATGCCGATGCCCTGCGCATCCGTCACGCGGCGCAGAAAGCGCACGACGTTCTCGTAATTGTCAAAGGGTTCGCCGCTGCCCATTAAAACGAGATTGGTGACCGCCCGATCCTTAAGCGTGCCGCCCTCTGTGCGGTTGACGATAAGCGCCTGGGACAGGATCTCCCCCGCTGTCAGGTTGCGTACCAGCCCGTTTAAGGTGGACGCGCAGAACTTGCAGCCCATGCGGCAGCCCACCTGCGTGGAGATGCACTGCGTGTTGCCGTACTTGTACTTCATGAGCACGCCTTCGATGACGTTGCCGCCTGCGAGCGCAAAGAGGTATTTTTTTGTGCCGTCTTTCGCCTCCAGCGTGCGCAGGATGCGCACGGGCTCGTCCTCGAACCGCTCCAGGAAAAAGGCGCGCAGCGCGGGCGAAACAGGCAGTTCGGAGATCTTTTTCCCCTGCATCAGCCCGAGGTACACCTGACCCGCGCGGAAGGATTTCTCCCCCGCCTCCTTTACGAGCGCGGCAATCTCCTCGGGGGACTTGTCTTGCAGGATCTCTTTCATAACTTCCTCATTTTGGCAATATAAAATCCCGCGCCATAGGCGGTATCGGGCAGAAACTGCAGACCGCACGCCGTCTTTTCATGCGCGAGCGGACTTTGCGCCTCGCAGCATACATACTCGGGATGCGCCGCAAGGAAGGGCGCGACGATGCCGTCGTTTTCCTCGGAAAAGAGCGAGCAGGTCGAATAGTACAGATGCCCGCCGCGCTTTACATACCGCGCACAGTTCTCTAAAATGGCGCGCTGGGTCGGGGCGAGCCCCTTAACGCTCTCCGCCGTCTTACCAAGAGGCAGGTCGGGATTCTCCGTGACCGTGCCGAAGCCGGAACATGGCACGTCGCAGAGCACACCGTCGAACGCATTTTCCCATTCGGGGCGAAAGAGCGTGCTGTCCGCCTGCACGGCAGTCACGTTCCCCGTTCCCATGCGCGCCGCATAACTCTCAATGAGCGAAACACGGTGCGCGTGCAATTCGCTTGCGGTGACGTGAACGCACTTGCCCGCGAGCAACACCGACTTTCCGCCCGGCGCGGCGCACGCGTCGAACATGTTTTCGCACGGCTCCACGACGCCGCAGATCGCGATGCTGCCCACCGACTGGAAGGTATAGTCGCCGACGAGAAAGTTTTCGTCGCGAGCGAACCGCTCGAAGATATACACGTTTTCAAACGGGGTCGCGATATGCGCTCTGTCAAGGTATTTTTCCGCACCGCGCACGAAGCGCACCGTGACGCCGCAGCTCTTTGCCCGGACGATCGCCTCCGTGCGCGCACCCCAGTCGCGGCGGATCCTTTCAATGGCGAACAGCGGGTAATGCGTCGTAAACGCAAGTCCCTCGTCCCCTGTGGGAATGACGACTTTATTTTGATCGAAGGCGCGCAGCGCCGCGTTGACAAAGCCCGCCGCCCCGCCCTTGCCGAGCTTTTTGAGGAGCGTCACCGCCGTATCTGTGACCATGTATCTGGGTTTTTCAAGGAAGATGAGCCAGTAGAGCGCGATCTTCAGGACGACCCTGACGGCGCTTTTTGGGCTCTTTTGCGCGATCGTGGCGATGCAGGCGGTAAGATACCCGTCATGCTCCAGCACGCCGTACACCGTGCGGACGGTGCGCGCGCGGTGCAGTTCCTCAATGGGCGTATCCGCAAGCGCAAGCTTTAAGTGCGCGCCCGCGCCATACACTTTGGTGAGCACCTGATAGGGATCATAGAATGGGTTGGTCAAAACAATCCCCCTCTTGGAGCTTGCCGCCGCTCGCAAACGCGGTATCCGCCATGCGTTTGCCGCCTGCGGGCTGGACCTCCGAAAGGCGCACCGCGCCCTCCTTGCAGGCGACGATAAGTCCGTGCTTGGGCGAACACACAACGACCGTGCCCGCCTTTTGCGCGCCGTCAAAGGGGACTACCTGCGCCCGATAGCAGTTGAGCATCCATTCTCCCTTTGCGCAGTATGCAAGGGGCGCGGGCGAGAGCGAACGGATGAGCGCGCTCACTTCCCCTGCCGGGCGGTCAAAATCGACCATCGTGCGGCTCATCTTGCGGCATACCGTTCCTTCTCCCTGTTTTTCAAGGACGATATCCCCGCGTTCAATGCGCGCAAGCGCCGAACAAACAAGCTCCGCGCCGACATGGGAGAGTTTTTGGGTGAGCGAGCCGCAGGTATCGTCCTCCGCGATGGGAAGGGCGGCGCGCAGGAACATGTCCCCCGTGTCCAGCCCCGCGTCCGTCTTCATGATCGTGACGCCCGTCTCCTTCTCCCCTGCCGCGATCGCCGCCGCGATGGGCGCCGCGCCGCGGTACTTGGGAAGCAGGCTCGCATGGACGTTCCAGACGCCCAGGGGAAAGAGATCGAGCGTCTCCTGCGATAAGATCTGCCCGTAGGCGCAGGTGACCATCAGATCGGCGCCAACTTCTTTGAGGGGCGCAAGTTCCTCGCGCAGTTTTATGGGTTGCAAAACGGGGATCCCGCGCGCCAGCGCCGCCTGCTTGACGGGCGAGGGCGTTAAAATACGCTTTCTACCCTGCGGCTTATCGGGCTGGGTGAGAACGGCGGCGACGCCGAAATTCTCCGCGATGCTTTCAAACGCGGGGACGGCGAAGTCGGGCGTGCCCGCAAAGACGATTTTCACAGCTGTTTCCCTCCGTCGCAAATGGGTCGGTTGTAGGTGGCGGTACGGGAGAGCATCAACGCTCGTCCCTCACGTTTGTCGCCTTATCGGTATAGATGACGCCGTCCAGATGATCGAGCTCGTGACAGACGGCGCGCGCAAAGAAGCCGCGCGCGACGAGCGAACATCGGTTGCCCCTTCGGTCGGAAAAGACGACCTTGACCTTGTCCGGACGGACGACATCGCCCATTTTGCCGCGCACCGAAAGGCAGCCTTCGGGGCCATACTGCTCTCCCTTTTGCGAAACCATGACGGGATTGACCATTTCAAAAAATCCCTCGTCGACGTCCACCACCACGGCGCGCACGGGAACATTCACTTGCGGCGCGGCAAGCCCCGCGCCCTCGGCATGGCGGAGCGTCTCCTTCATGTCGTCAAGAAGCGTCCAAAGCGCTTCGTTAAATTCTTTGACCGGCGCGCACTTTTCCCGCAGGACGGGGGCGCCGATCTGTACGATCTCTCTGATCATAATTATCTCCTGATT
>CALVWM010000002.1 GCA_944367185.1 uncultured Clostridia bacterium
GCCGCAATGACGTTTGCGAGCGTCGTCTTGCCCGTGCCGGGCGGGCCCCAGAAGATGCAGCTGCCCAGCCGATCGAGCGCGATGGCGCGGCGCAGAAGGCTGCCCTCCGCGACGAGGTGCTTTTGCCCCACGAACTCATCCATGGAGTTGGCGCGCATGCGCTCTGCGAGCGGCTTCGCCTTCTCCTCGTTGTCGTTGAAATCAAACAGATCCATTATCCGATCAGCTCCCCGATCTTTCCGACGTTTGCCTTGCCCAATTCATAACCCTTTTCATAGGCATAGTCGAGCTGTTTGACTTTATACTGATCCATTTCGCCGAGTTCCGGCTCCAGCCAGAGGTCGATGGAACGCATGCGCGACTTGCGCTTGCTGCTTGTGACGCGCGTATCGATGACGTCGATATAGCGCAGGAAAGTTTCAATAAGATTGGAAGGACGCTCCTGGGAAATGGCAACGAGATCACCCAATACATCCACTGCAACGATGACCTCCGCGCCCATTTTTTTGAGTTCTCTGACCGGAACACGCTCCAGAACGCCGCCGTCCACGAGGAACATCCCGTTCATTTCAGCGGGTGAAAACGCCCCCGGCACCGTACCGGAAGCAAGCGCCGCGTCGATCACGCTCCCCTCTTTCAGTTCCACTGTCTTCCCCGAGATCAGATCGGTCGCGACGCAGGAAAACGGTGTTTGCAGTTCGGAGAACTGCTTATCTCCCCCAAGAATGTCCTCCAACAGCTTGTGCGCTTTGTTGAGGCGCATAAGCCCGCTGGAACGGATGGGATTGACATTAAACGCCGCAATGCGCGACAGTTTCAAAGAGAGTGCGACATCGTGCAACTGCTCCATTGGGACGCCTGCACAATAGCACGCACCCACGATGGCGCCCATCGAACAGCCCGTCACATAATCGGCGCGGATGTTCGCTTCTTCGAGCGCACGTAAAAAACCGACGTGCGCTACGCCGCGCGCGCCGCCTGCACCGAGCGCAATGCCCAACTTTTTGCTCATATTTCAGCCCTCCCTTTCGTATATTTTGGTGTGAAAACCCGTACTCTGACCGCGTTTTACACTACGGTCATTCTCCTGGCGTTTGTTCTCTTTCTTCTCTTTCCCGCCCGCTACCTGCAATGCGTGCGCGACGGCGTCTCGCTGTGGGCGGTGAGCGTCCTGCCCGCCGCACTCCCCTTTCTCTTCCTGACGGGGCTTCTCGCGGGGACGCCCCTCTTTGCCCGCCTCGCGCGGTGGCTTGCGCCCTTCTTCCGTCTCTTCGGCATCTCGGGCACGGGCGGATGCTGCGCCTGCCTTTCCATGCTCTCGGGCTACCCCGCGGGCGCGCGGACGATCGCAGACGCGCATGCGCGGGGTGCACTCTCCAAACATGAGATGCTGCGCGCCGCTGCGCTTGCCTCGACGAGCGGTCCCGCATTCTTAGTGGGCGTTGCGGGTGCGGCGATGGCGGGCGGCGCGGCGCTCGGCTGGGCGATGCTCTGCGCCCACTTTTCGGGCGTTTTGTTGCCTGTCTTTCTCCTGGCGCGCTTTGCGCCAAAGGAGAAAGAAACAAGGACGATCGCGCTGCCAAGCCCTGCGAACGTCCCGCAGTCGCTCTCCTCCTCCGTGCTCGCCGTGCTGACCGTAGGCGGCGCCGTCGCGCTCTTTTACTGCTTCGGCTGCATGCTCTCCGACCTTTTATCTCCCCTGCCGCTTCCCGAAGAGGTCGACAGCGTCCTCGTCGGGCTCATGGAGATGACATCGGGCTGCGCGCGCCTGCTCGCCGCGCCTACGGCATTGCATGTTTCGCTTGCGACCTTCCTCGTCACCTTCGGCGGACTGTGCGTCCTGTTGCAGCAATGGACCTTTCTCGCAGGAACCGGCGTTCCGCTCGGGAAATTTTTGCTTGTCAAACTCGCGCAGGCACTCCTTGCCGCGCTGCTTGCCTATCCCCTTGCGCTGGGGTGCGGCGCGTCATAGACGCCTAAAATCCTGAACGTCCTGCAATGGCTGCGCGCGCTCTCGATCGCCTCGCGTACGTGCGGTTGGGTGACGTCGCCGTCGATCTCGATGAAAAAGCGGTATTCGCCCAATACGTTGCGGATGGGACGGCTTTCGATGCGCGTTAAGTTGATGCCGCGCTCGGAAAAGCCCCTGAGCATGTTAAGAAGGCTCCCGGGCCGATGCTCGCACACGCCGACGAAGAACACCGTGTGTCCCCGATCGGGCAAGCCCTCCGCGCGGCGGCGGATGCGGAAAAACTGCGTGAAGTTGTTCTTTTCGTTGGCAATGTTCTCCTCGGAGAGAACGACGCCCGCCTTTGAAACATGCGAGCCGACGATGCCCGCCGAATGCGCGTCCAGCAGGGACAGGCTCTTTGCCGTGGAGTCGGTGAAGATGCACTCCGCCTGCGGAAGATAGGCGTTCAAAAACTCCGAGCACTGCCCGATCGCCTGCTCGTGCGAGTAGACGCGGCGGATCTCGGAAAGCTGTACTCCCTCGAGCACGGCAAGGCGGTGGTCGATTCGGATGACCGTCTGATCTACGGCGTACACGTCCTGCGTCTCCAGCAGGTCGAGATTTTGCAGGACGCCTCCCTGAATGGAGTTCTCAATGGGAATGACGCCCGCGTCCGCCGCGCCGCCCGTCACCGCCGCAAAGACGGCGGGAAAATTGCTGCACAGCATGACCTCTTTGTCAGGACACAGACGGCGTGCGGCAAGCTCGGAATAGCTCCCCGCGGGCCCAAGACAGGCAACGGCAGACATTATACCTTCTCCGCAATGTCGAGGATGAGCCGCTCGGTGTCCGCCCAGCCCAGGCACGGGTCGGTGATGGACTTGCCGAACACGATGTCGTGCTGCTGGTTGCCCTCCTCCAGGAAGCTCTCGATCATAAAACCCTTGACGATCTTCTTGAAGTCCTTGTCGTAGTTGCGATTCTGAAGCACCTCCTCCACGATGCGGATCTGCTGATGAAAGCGCTTCTTGGAGTTGGAGTGGTTGGAGTCGATGACGACGGCGGGATTTTTCAGCTCGCCGTCCGAATTTGCGTACCCCTCATAGACGCGCATGACCGTCTCGTAGTGGTAGTTGGGAATATCGTTGCCATAGTTGTCCACGCGGCCGCGCAGCACGACATGCGCATAGGGATTGCCCTTGGTCGCGACCTGCCAGTTGTGATATTTGAACACCTGCGGGCTCTGCGCTGCGAACACCGAATTGAGCGCGACGGGAATGCTGCCGCCCATGGGGTTCTTGATGCCGACGGGAAGCTCGATGCCGCTGGAGACGAGGCGGTGCAGCTGGTTCTCACTCGAACGCGCGCCGACGGCGACATAGGTCAGAAGATCCTCGACATAGGCGTAGTTCTCGGGATAGAGCATCTCGTCCGCGCCCGAAAGCCCCGATTGCTCGATGGCATGGATGTGCAGATCGCGGATGGCATAGATGCCCTTCAAGATATTCTCCTGCTTTTCGGGATCGGGCTGGGAGAACATGCCCTTATACCCCACGCCCTTGGTACGCGGCTTGTTGGTATAGATCCTGGGAATGAGGACGAGCCTGTCCTTGACGCGTTCGTTGAGCCTTCCAAGCCGCTTGACATACTCCAGGACGGGCTTGCTCTCGTGTGCGGAACAGGGGCCGACGATCACAAGGAGCTTATCACTCTTGCCCGTGATGACGTCCTTTGCAAGCTGATCGCGCTCTGCCTTGATCGCAGCAAGAGATGCGGGCAGCGGGACCTCGGCGAGGATCTCCTCTGCGGAGGGTATTTCGATTTGTCTTTCAAACATGCTTCTTACCTTCTCTTTGTATGATTTCGTAGACCGCCTCCGGCACGTACTCCCTGTACGGCTTTTGAAAGGCGATACAATTTTTGACCAATGTGGAACTGATATGCAGATGTCTCTGCTCGGCGGGGAGATAGAGGGTGACGAGATCTTCGTCCAGATCGCGGCTGGCATAAAAATCGGCGTTTTCGTACTCGAAATCGACGGTATTGCGGATGCCGCGCACATAGATATGCGTCCCTTCGCGCCGCAGCAGGTCGACGATGACGCCCTCCCAGCGCAGCACTCTGACGCGCGCATCGCCCGCAAAGGTCGCGCGGATCATCTCCTCGCGCACTTCGGGCGGGAACATGCACTTCTTCTGTTTGTTTTCCGCCAGGGCGACAATGACCTCGTCAAAGAGCCTGAGGCTCTTTTTTACGGTGTCCTCGTGCCCGACGGTAAAGGGATCGAACGTCCCCGCAAACACGCACTTTTTCATGGCGTACTCCTCTCAAAAAAGGCGATCTTCGTCCTGCCGTAGCTCCTCAGATCGCTGCGCCGCCAGCCTGCCGGCGCCTCTTCCTCGCGCTCGCTCTCCCAGATCACGACGCCGCCCGCCGCAAGCCTGTCATGCGCCGCAATGCGGGCGAGCACGTCCTCCCGGCAGTCCATTTTATAGGGCGGGTCGCAGAAGATGATGTCAAACTTTCCGCGCATGCGCATGAGACAGGCGGCATAGTCCGATTGCATGACCTGCCCCTCTTCGCGCAGGGCGGCGAGGTTTTTTTTGAGCACGGCGAGGCTTTCGCGGGAGACGTCGTTAAAGACCGCCTCCTTTGCGCCCCTGGACAGACTCTCCAGCCCCAGCGCGCCGCTGCCGCAGAACAGATCGAGCACGCGCGCCCCGGCGAGGCGGTCGCCGATGATCTGAAAGAGGGACTCCTTGACGCGGTCGGACGTCGGGCGGATCTCCATGCCGCGGAACTCTGCCAGCACTCTGCCGCGGTGTTTTCCTGCGATGATCCTCACTTTTTTGCCTTGCCGGCTTTGAGAACGCGCTCGTTGCGCGCCTCCTCGTTTTGCTTGATCTTCTTTTCCGCCATTGCGCCGACGATATAGGAAACGCCGGTCACAAGGATGGGCAGCAGGACCATGAGCATGGAAAATCCGCCGCTGATCGCGGGATAGCTGCCGCTCCAGTCGGGATAGAGCAGATTGCGCGTCCACTGGATGGGAAAGATCGCCCAGCCCGCGAACATGACGAGCGCCAGCTCCCCGCCTGTCCAGGTCGCGGGAATGGCGGCAAAGATGCCCATAATGATGGCGGGAACGCCCACATAGAAGCCGATGAGGAACCCCTTCCACCAGCGATACTCCATCTCGGGCTTATGATCGCCGCCCGACTGGATGCCGAAGACCGCGTTGCGGCGGTGGATGCAGCCGGTGAGAAAGGAGTCATACTGCGTTTTTCCCGCCTGGTAGCCCATGGGTGCGTTGAGCGCTGCGCCGCACAGGATGCAGACCGCGCCGATGATGACTTCGTACACCTGCGTGCCGTCCGAGATCGCATCGAATGCGAGCGCAATGAGGCTGCAAAACAGGTACATCATCATGGGCGTAATCGACCTGAGAAAACATACCTTCTGGATGCGCCAGAACAGTCTCCATTTGGTGGTCGGCTTCTTGGGTTTCTCTTTCTTCGGAAGTTCGTTTAACATAGCTCCTCCACGGGCAAAGCCCGTTTCTCATTATACTCCGTATGCGGGGTGCGTGTCAAGTGTCGGGACGAAAAATGCCCTTCTCCGTGACGACGGCGTGCAGCGGAAGATCCCACGCCTCGCGCGGGAGCCTGTCCGCCCTCTGCGCGCAGTAGGCAAGCCCGACGCGCAGCGTCTCCGGGCGGCGGGCAAAGTAGGCGTCGTAAAACCCGCCGCCGTAGCCCAGCCGATACCCCTCTTCGTCAAAGGCGAGAAGAGGCGTGAGCGCCACGTCGCAGGGCATGTCCTCGCCGCCCTCGGGCGCGGGAATGCCGTATGCGCCGCGCACCAGCTTTGCGTATGGCACGGCGAGCATTCTGCCTTCCTCGATGCGCGGCACGCAGACCTGCTTTCCCGCTGCCAGCAGCGCGGCGATGAGCCTGTCCGTCTCGACCTCGCTGCGCACAGAGATATAGACAAAAAAGCGCTCCGCCGCGCAATAACGTTCGAGCACGGCGCGGGCGATCGCCCCGTCCCGCTCCGCGCAATGCGCGGCTTCGCGGCGCGCCGCATACATCTCCCGCAGCCGACGCTTATCGTTCATACACCCTCCTTACGCCCCGTCCGACGCGGACGAGCACTTCATACGCCGTCGTGCCGTACTGCGCGGCATACGCCGCCGCATCGTCCATGACGCACACCCGTGTGCCAACCTCCGCCCTGCCGGGACGCACGCAGGCGTCCATGCACAGCTCTCCCACGGAACCGAGTCCCCTCTTGCGGAAAAAACCGTCGCCGTACCCCACGCCCAGCGTATGAAAGGCGTCGCTTCCCTCCGGCGCATGCGCGTATCCCGCGCCGCCGCCGTAGCGTGCGCCCGAGGACAGGACGTCGGCATACACCTTCATGACGGGCGTCAGCGGGCAGAAAAATCCCGCGGGCGCATAGCCGTACAGCCCGATGCCGGGGCGCACCGCGTCAAAGGGCGCGTCCCCCGCGAGGATGCCGCCCGTCGCGCTCAGGTGTCTGAGCGCCTCGGGAAAGAAGCGCCGCATCATATCGGCACAGGCGGAAAATGTCGCAATTTGCGCGGTACGTACCTCAAAATTCGCGGCATCGTACAGATGCGAGAATACGCCCCCGACGGCAAGCGCGCGCCGCTTTGCAAGGCGGCAGGCGGCGCGTATCTCACGCGGATGAAAGCCGTAGCGGTTCATGCCCGTATTGACGGCGAGATGCACGCGCCCCCTGCACAGACCAAGCGATCGGAACGACCCCGCCGTCCCGATCAACCCATATGCCTCCGCCCGCAGCGCCTCCTCCGGGCAGGATGGCGGCGTTAAAACGAGCACGTCCTTGCCAATGCCCGCGACCCTGAGCCGCGCACCCTCTTCCACCGTCGCAACGGCGAACATGAGGACTTCGCGTTCCAGCGCGTGCGCGACGCGCTCCGCGCCGTGCCCGTAGGCGTCGTCTTTTACGACGGCGATGAGCGGCACGCCCGCAAGCGCGGAAAGCGTCCGAAAATTTTGCAAAAGGGCGGGAAGAGAGATGACGGCGGTGGGATCCTGCATACTCTCATCGTATGCGGCGGCATCCGAACACGTCACTTCCCTGCCCGTCCGAAGCGCCGCAACGCGGCGCAGCTTTTAACCTTCCTTATAGACAAATCTGCGGCAGTTCTCGCACTCGACGACGTTGCCGCCCGCAAGTTTCCCCTGCTGTGCGAGCGGGAAATCCATGCCGCACACACACCGATCGCCCGAGAGCGGTACGATGATGGGGAAGATCTTCTCCTTGCGTTTTTGCTGATACTTCTTGAGCGTATCGGCGGGAAGCTTTTTGGCGATGACGGCAAGCTGCGCGTTGATCGACTTGACCTCGTCCGCGTGCTCCGCCTTGAGCGCATCGTATTTTTCCTTGTACTCCTTATATTGCTTCTGCATGAGCACGCCCTGTTTTTTGAAGCGCTCATATTCTTCGGCAGTCGCGGTGATGTCGGCGGTGAGCTTCTGCATCTCCGCCTTGAGCCCGCGCAGCCGATCCAAAAGCGCCTGGGCGTTCTTCTTGTAGAAGGATACGTCGCCGCCCTCGTCCACCATCTCGTCGAGGTCGGCGTATTCGGCGATCTGTTTGCCGATCTCCTCCGCGCGGCGGGAAAGGTCGTCTCTCAGACGCCTCAGATCCTGCGCGCGCTTGTCCTGCGATTCAAACTTCTCGCGGGCGGACTCCATGAACTTCTTTGCCTGCAAAAACTTCTTGCGGACATCGCTCGCGGCGATGCTCTGCTCGATCTCGCGCAGCCTTGCGTCCACCTTCTGATATTCCAGCAGATCCTGTAAAACCGACATTGTATCCTCCTTACAACAGGCGCTCGTCCGTGAATACCGTCACGGACAGCCCTTTCAATTTATTTTTAAGGTTTTCCGCAAAGCGGACAAACCCGTAATTTTCCGCGGCATAGTGGGTGAGCAGGACGACGTTGACGTCGTGCTCGACGAGCGCCGCGATATGATGGTGCTTGGCGTCGGACGAGACAAAGGTGTCCGCGCCCTCCGCGAGGGCAAACGCGACCGTCGACTCATCCATGCCCGCGCCGCAGAAACTTGCGACCTTTCTGACGGGGCGCGCGCCGTACACGACGACGCGCTCCGTTTCAAAGCGGGCTTTCACGCGCGCCGTGAAGCTCTCGAGCGGCTCCTCCGTGACCTGGAACACCTTGCCGTAGGTGCCGTCCGTCAGGACGTGCATGCTCCTGCCGCTGATGCCGCCCAGTCCCAGCATCAGTTCTTCGTCGATGCCGCCGGGCGCGCTGTCCAGATTGAGATGTGCGGAGATGACGCTGATCCCCGCCTGCGCGCAGGCAAGGACGGCGCTGCCCCGCTTCAGAGAGGAAACGGGCTGATAGATGGCGGGATGATGGGTGACGATGACGTTTGCCCCCGCCCTTTTCGCCTCCTCCACGGCGCGCAGCGAAAGATCGAGCGAGCACAAAACGCCCTTGACGTCCTCCCCGCAGTCCACGAGAATGCCGCTGTTATCGTAAAAATTGTATGTATCGCAGTACTCCTTGCTCAGCGCAAAGGGCGCGAGCGCGTCGATCTGCTCATAGACGTTCTTCAATTGCATCGATGATTGCCTCCGATTCATGCAGTCTTTCGAGCAGCGCCTCCCGCTGCTCCCGTTTGACGTCCGCCGCGAGCGCCTCACGCAGCACGTCTGCTTCCTTTCTCAGCTTGCGCAAAAAGGCTGCGGACGGCGATTTCAGATTGTCCCGTCCGTAGCGGTACTCGAAGTCGGAATACGCATCCCCGCCCGCGGCGCGTCCCACGATGAGATCGTAGAACTTTCCGTCCTCGAAGGTGAAGTCCTCCTCGATGTGCGCGCCGCGCGCAAGCAGATGGCGGCGCACCTTTTCCACATTGTGCATGGGCTGAAGAACAAAGCGTTCGGGCAGGGGCGCGCGCGACAAAATGCGCACGATCTCCTCCCCGCCCATGCCCGCAATGAGCACGCAGTCCGCATCCTGCACGCCGTCCAGCCCGTCGGCGCAGACGGGCACGCACCGCCCCGCCGCGATCTCGGCAGCGAGCAGCGTCTCCGCCTTTTTCAGGCACGCTGCGCTGATGTCGCTCACATACGCCCGCTCGCACAGCCCCTTTTCAAGGACGTACGCCGTGCAGTAACCGTGGTCGCAGCCAATATCGGCAAAGACGCGGCAGCCGGGGATATGGGCACAGATGACGGAAATGCGGTCCATCAGTTGAGGAAATCCTTGAGCTTCTTGCTGCGGCTGGGATGGCGGAGCTTTCTCAGCGCCTTCGCCTCGATCTGACGGATGCGCTCACGGGTGACGTTGAACTCCCTGCCCACCTCTTCGAGCGTGCGGGGCTTGCCGTCGTCAATGCCGTAGCGAAGGCGGAGCACCTTCTCCTCGCGCGGGGTGAGGGTGTCGAGCACGCCCAAAAGCTGCTCCTTGAGCATGATGAACGCGACGGAGTCGCCTGGCGTCTGCGTCTTGTCGTCCTCGATGAAGTCGCCGAGGTGGGAGTCCTCCTCCTCGCCGATGGGCGTCTCCAGCGAGACGGGATCCTGCGCGATCTTTTGGATCTCGCGCACCTTCGCCACGTCCACGCCCATCGCCTCTGCGATCTCCTCGGGCGTGGGCTCCCTGCCGTTCTCCTGCAGAAGCATGCGCGAGACGCGCGTGAGCTTGTTGATGGTCTCCACCATGTGCACGGGAATGCGGATGGTGCGCGCCTGGTCGGCAATGGCGCGGGTGATGGACTGACGGATCCACCACGTCGCGTAGGTGGAGAACTTGAAGCCCTTCTGATAGTCGAACTTCTCCACCGCCTTCATGAGGCCCAAATTGCCCTCCTGGATGAGATCGAGGAAGAGCATGCCGCGCCCGACATAGCGCTTTGCAATGGAGACGACGAGCCTCAAGTTCGCCTCCGAAAGGCGGCGCTTCGCCTCCTCGTCCCCGTCCTGCATCTTGCGGGCGAGCTCGATCTCCTCGTCGCTGGAGAGAAGCGGCACTCTGCCGATGTCCTTTAGGTACATCTTGACCGGGTCGTCCAGTCCGATATCGGAGAGCGCCTGTTCAAAGAGTTCCTTGTCGCGCTCGTCCTCGTCGAAGATGCTCACCCCCATCTCTGGCAGCGCCTTATAGACCTGCTCGATCTGCTGAGGCGAAAGATCGTATTTTTCCAGCACGTCGCAGAGCGCGTTGGTCGAAATGCTGCCCTTCATCTTGTAGTCGGAAGCGATCCCGCTGATGAGATCGTTGAGCTTTTCTTCGGTTACGTTCATACCATTCCTCCTGCCGTCAGGCTTTTCAGTTTCTTTGTGTATTCGTCGATGCGGGTGAGAATTTCCCGCTTTTCCTGCATGGTCTGCGCCTTTTCATAGTCCGCGCGCAGCTTTGCCACTCTGTTCATGAGCGGGCGGCGCAGAAGCAGCGCGACGCTGTCCGCAAAATACCGCTCGGCCGCCGCCGAATCGAGGTTGTCGCCGTAGTCCAGATCGAGGATCTCGGCGAGCTCGCCGTCCGCGGGCATCAGATCGAAGATGCCGCTCGCGCGCACGCTGCCCGACGCGCGCTCCTTGGTGACATACGCCGCCACGGTGCGGTGCGTGGGGTCGGTGAACTCGAACTGCATGAGATCGCACTTCTGTGCATACGGCTTGCCGAGCAGCGCCGCCGCCAGCACAAAACGCGCCGCCTTGCGCTCGGCGTCCGCATCGTCCTCCTGCCGTACGGGAGGCGTCTCCTCCGTGCGCGGAAGCTTGGGCGCGTTTTCAAAGTCGCGCTGCAGGGCGTTGAGCGTCACGCCCGTCTCCCGGGCGACGCGCCGCAGAAGTTCTTCGCGCTCGGTCGCACTCTCTGCCTCACGCAGGATGGAGAGCGCCTCGGCGACGTACTCGCGCCGCTCCTCCGTTCTTTCCAGGTCGTACTTGCGCCTGGCGGCGAACAGGCGGAAGTCGATGAGCGGCATCGCCGCATCCAGGCACGCCTGATACCCCTCGGCGCCCCTCCGGCGGATGACGTCGTCGGGGTCCAGCCCCTCCGGCATGGGCACGACGCGCACCTTCAGCCCCTCCTGCTTTAAGATCTCCAGCCCCCGCAGGTTTGCCTTCTGACCCGCGAAGTCGCCGTCGTAGCTGATGAGAATGTTCTCCGTGTACCGCTTGGCAAGGCGCGCCTGCTCCTTCGTGAGCGACGTCCCCATGCTCGCGACGACGCAGTGAAAGCCCGCCTCGTAGAGAGAGATGGCGTCCATGTACCCCTCCACGATGATGAGGGAGCTGATCGCCGCCGCCCGCTTCTCCTTTTTGACGAGGTTGACGTTGTAGAGCGTCTTGCTCTTGTTGAAGAGCATGGTCTCGCGCGTGTTCTTGTATTTGGCGCGGTCGGACTTTTGCAGCAACCGCCCGCCGAACGCGACGACCTCGTCCATGTGGTTGATGATGGGAATGATCAGCCGCCCGCCCTCGGCATCGATGAGCCTTCCTTCGTCCGTGCGGGCGCACGCACCGCTGTCCACAAGTTCCTCGGCGGTGTAGCCCTGCGCAAGCAGGTGGGAGGGAAGAGACACATAGTCGAGCGACGCGCCTAAGCCAAACTTCCGCGCCGTCGAGGGCGAGATGCCCCGCTTCTGGAGGTACGCCAGGTGTGCGTCCGCCCGTCCCGAATAAAGATTGCCGAGGTAGAAGCGGGCAGCATCCTTCATGAGCGCAGACAGCCTGTCCCGCTTTTTCTTCTTCGCCGCCGCCTCCTCTGCCGTGCGGTCGTCGTAGGCGGGGACTTCGAGGTGGGCGCGCGCAGCCAGGATCTGCACCGCCTGCATGAAGTCCACGTTTTCGTAGTTCTTGATAAATCCGATGACGTCCCCCGACGCCCCGCAGCCGAAGCAGTGATAAAACCTGTCTGCGGCGTTGACGGAAAAGGAGGGCGTCTTTTCGTGGTGAAAGGGACAGCACGCCCAATAGTTATAGCCACGGCGCTCCAATTTTATATAGCTTCCGATGACTTCCACAATGTCGTTTTTTTCTTTCAGGACGCGGATGAAGTCCGAAAAGTTGTCCTTATTCATGCGTCCCCCCTCATTTATACGCTCCCCTCCCGCGGGACAAACAGCTTCTTGAAGATATTGATCGCGTAGCGGTCGGTCATGGAGGAGAGATAGTCGCACACGGCGCGCGGAATATCCGTTTGCGCCGTCTCCCGATACAGAACGGGAAGCTCTTCGGGGCGCTCGGAAAAATACCCGAACAGCGCGCGCAGCAGCCGCTCGGCGCTCTCCTGAATGAGCGTGTTTGCGTGCTCGTAGACATGCTCGAACATAAATGTTCTCAAATCGTCCAACGCCTTCCCCTTCTCCTCCGACATTCTGACGTACGGCTTGCCGACAGACGTCTCGTAAATATCCAGCACGCAGGTATTGATGCGCGCCGAGGTATCCCGCCCGAAGATGCGCACGCTCTCCTCGGGCAGCTCGTCCTCGGTGATGATGCCCGCGCGGATGGCGTCCTCGATGTCGTGGTTTATGTAGGCGATACGGTCGGCAAGAGAGACCGCCTCCCCCTCGGGCGTCGCGGGATGCCCCTTCTTGGTGTGGTTGAGGATGCCGTCGCGCACTTCAAAGGTGAGGTTTAGCCCCTTTCCGTCCTTTTCCAGCACGTCCACGACGCGCAGCGACTGTTCGCTGTGCCGGAAGCCGGCCGGATTGAGCGAGGCGAGCACCCGTTCGCCGACGTGCCCGAAGGGCGTGTGTCCCAGATCGTGTCCCAAGGCGATGGCTTCGGCGAGGTCCTCGTTGAGGGAAAGACAGCGCGCCACCGAGCGGGCGATCTGCGAGACGTCCAGCGTGTGCGTGAGGCGGGACATGTAGTGATCGCCGTCGGGCGCAAAAAAGACCTGCGTCTTATTTTTGAGACGCAAGAACGCCTTGGAATAGATAATGCGGTCCCTGTCCCGCTGGAAGTCGGTGCGCATGGGGCAGGCGGGCTCCTCTTTGAGCCGACCCTTGCTCTCATACGACTTCGTCGCATACGGGGACAGGAACGCGCGTTCCTTTTCGTAAGTCTTTTCCTTCATCGCTTGTAATTTCGCGGACGCGGGCAAAAATCCTTGTTTTTACGCAAAATTTTTGAAAATTTACACAGAGCGGCGCTATATGCAAAATCCACCGTCGACGCCCAGCACCTGCCCGGTGACATACTTCGCGCGCGCCAGAAAGAGCACCGCCTCGGCGACCTCTTCGGGCGTGCCGAACCGCTCCATGGGGATCTCCGCCTCGAGGGCGCGCCGCTCCTCGCTGCTCAGGCGCGCGTTCATCGCGGTATCGATGACGCCCGGCGCGACGCAGTTGACGGTGATACCGGCAGGCGCAAGCTCCTTTGCCGTCGCCTTGGTAAAGGCGATGACGGCGCCCTTGGAGGCGGAATATGCGCTCTCGCAGCTGCCGCCCGTCACGCCCCAGACGGAGGCAATGTTGACGATCGCACCGCCCTTATCCAGCATTTTTTTGACGGCGTACTTGGTGGCAAGGAACACGCCGCCCGCATTGACGCGCATGACGCGCTCCCAGTCGGCGAGCAGAACGTCCTGTACCTGCGCATAGAAGTCGATGCCGGCATTGTTGACGAGGACGTCAAGGGAGGGAAGCCGTTCGAACAGCCGCGCAGTCGCCCATTCGTCCGCCGCGTCGACGCAGACGAACTCGACGTCGGGCAGCAGCTCCCGCGCCGCGCGGGCGGCGGCAATGTCCGATGCATACGTCGCCGTCACCCGATAACCCATACGGCAAAAAAGGCGGCAGCAGGCAAGCCCGATGCCGCGCGTCCCGCCCGTGATGAGCGCCCTCATGCCTTGACGACGGCGCCAGGGCCGACGCACGAGACGATCTCGTCCGCGACTTCCTCGACGGACTTCCCGTCCGTCTCGATGATATAGTCGGCGACGTGCTCATAGACGGGCGTGCGCTCGGAGAGGAGCGTGCCCAGCGTCTCGGCGGTCTTGCCCGTGTTTTTGAGCAGCGGGCGCGTCTCGTCCGCCCGCACGCGCTTTAAGAGCGTTTCAAAGCTGGCACGCAGGAAGAAGATCTTGCCGTTCTTTTTGAGCATTTCGTTATTTTCGGGTTTTAACACCAGCCCGCCGCCCGTGGAGATGACCAAGTTATCCCGCGCGGAGAGTTCGCGCACGACCTCTGTCTCCAGCGAGCGGAAGTGCGCCTCGCCGTAGAACTCGAAGATGTCCGAGATCCTGCCGTGGCGGTCGGTGATGACCACGTCGGTATCATACCACATTCTGCCCGTCAGCTCGGCGATCCTGACGCCGACGCTGGACTTGCCTACCCCCATCATGCCGCACAATACGATATTCATAACAAAAAGCTCTCCAATGCCAAGATATAGCTGTTCTTGCCGAAGCCGAGGACTTCCCCCTTGCACACAGGCGTCAGGACGGAGTTGCGGCGGAATTCCTCGCGCGCGTGGACGTTGCTCATATGCACCTCGACGACGGGCACGGAGACGGACGCGATCGCATCGCGGATGGCGTAGGAATAGTGCGTGAACGCCCCCGCATTGAGGACGATGCCGTCGTACTTGCCCTCCGCGCTTTGGATGGCTGTGCAGATCTCGCCCTCCAGATTGCTCTGAAAGAACTTGACCGTAATTCCGAGTTTGTCTGCAAACGAAGCGATCTCGTCGTTGATCTCCCGAAGCGTCTGCGTGCCGTACACGCCCTTTTCGCGGCGCCCCGTCATGTTGAGGTTGACGCCGTTGACAACGAGAATGTTCATACCTTTCCTCCCTGATATTGGATATAGTACCCCTTCGCCTCGGCGGCGTCGGGGGTCTTTCCGAGATAGATGCAATCGGCATAGTACGCCTGATAGAAGAGCATCGAAGCGCCGTTGACCGTCTTTTTGCCGAGCGCATCTGCAATGCGCAGAAATTCCGACTGCGCGGGGACATAGATGAGATCGACCGCCGTATCGCACAGCGAGAGAAGCTCCCTGCCGACGGGGATCTCCCCCGCCGCCGTGCGCACCGAGGGCATCATGCCCACGGTGTTGTGCATGCCGATGCCCGTGCAGTTGAAGATGACATCGTACGGCTTTGCCTCCACTTCCCTCAGGGGCGTGAACCCGCCGAACTCCTCCCAGACGGCATTCAGGCGCGCTGCGTCCCGCTCATAGGCGGAGACGAGAGCGCCGTGTTCCATGAGCTTTTTGATACAGCTCCTGCCCGCGCCGCCCGTGCCGAGCACCAGAACGGATTTGCCCGCGACATTCACGCCCGCGTTCTCGAGCATGAGCATGAAGCCAAGCCCGTCCGTATTGAAGCCGCGCCGCTCCTTTGAAAGCACGGTATTGACCGCGCCGAAGGCCTTCGCATCCCCCTCGATCGACGTTAAGTAGGGCATGATGTCCCCCTTGAAGGGAATGGTGACATTAAATGCATCGTATGCCGTAAACAGCGCTTCCGCATGCGCGGAAAACTCCGCGGGCGGGATGCTGACCGCCTCATACGAGCAGTCGGCGCCCATTTTGTTTAAGAGAAAGGTGTGCATCGCAGGGCTCTGTGACTGCGAGACGTCCTTGCCGATGACGCAAAGTTTTAACATAATTTTCTCCCGATCTCCTGAAGTTCCTCGCAGTACTGCTCGCCGGAGAGCTCCAACAGCTGATATTTTCCCTTGGCGACGGGGACGGTCATGACGACGCTCCCCTTGCCCGTGTTCTTTTTATCCAGAAGCGCAAAGCGCGCCGCCTCTACCGCGTCGGGAAGCGCGGGCATGCCGCCCAGCACCGCAAGGCAGAGGGATTGCAATTCGTCAAGGTATGCCGCATCCCCGCCCGCGTGTCTTTTGGCAAGTTCCGCTTCGAACATGGTTCCGACGAGCACATACTCCCCGTGCGAGAGCTTGCCGTCCAGCAGCTCGAACGCGTGCGCCGTAGTATGCCCCAGGTTGAGGCACTTCCTGAGGCCTTTCTCGGTCGCGTCCGCGCGCACGACGCGCGCCTTGAACGCGATATTCGCAGGCACGATCTCGGCAAGGAAGTCAAGGTCAAAAAGCCGGTCGCGGTTTGCCTGCAAGGTATCGTAGATGTCACCGTCCAGCGCGCCGTGCTTGACGATCTCGCCCAGTCCGCACCTGATCTCGCGGGGCGGGAGGGTCGCAAAGAAGGCGGGGTCGGCAAAGACCTGCCTGGGCTGGAAAAAGGCGCCCACGAGGTTTTTCACCCCCATGAAGTCCACAGCCGTCTTGCCGCCGACGGAGGAATCGACCTGCGAAAGGAGCGTCGTAGGCACCTGAATGCAGGCAATGCCGCGCATGTAGAGAGAGGCGGCAAGCCCGCCGATGTCCCCCACGACGCCGCCGCCCAGGCACACAAGGCAGGCATTGCGGTGCAGTCCCGCCCCCGCCATGGCGGCGAGCAAGGATAGAAGCGTCTCAGGCGTCTTGTGCTCCTCACCTGCGGGCATCGCGTGCATGGGCACGTCCCCGAGCGCGGCGCGCACCTTCTTTCCGTACAGCGCCCGGACCGTCTCGTCCGTAAAGACGAACGCCTCTTTGTAGGCGGAGAGCGCCTCCGGAAGAGCGCGCTGCAAGACGTTCTTGCGGCAGGTGACGCGGCTTACTTCTTTTTTCTCAGTATGAATGACGATGCTCTTCATTTCGGCAGCCTCTCGTAGCGCTCCTTGATCTCGGCAAGGTTATCCCCGCCCAGCCGCTCTAAGACGACCTTGCTAAGCTCGGTGCACAATACGCTCTCCGCAATGACCGTGAATGCCTTGATGGAGCAGACGTCGCTGCGCTCGGTTGCAGCGCGCACCGCCTCGTGCGAGACATAGTCCACGGTATTCAGCCCGCGCATCAGCGTGGGAATGGGCTTTTTGGCGAGGCGGATGACAAGCTCTTCGCCGTTGCTCATGCCGCCCTCGACGCCGCCCGCATGATTGGTCTTGCGATAGTAGCCCTGTTCTTCGTCGTAGTAAATTTCGTCGTGGACGGCGCTGCCGCGGCGCACCGCCGCACCGAAGCCCAGGCCGAACTCCACGCCCTTGACCGCCTGCACCGCCATAAGCGCGCCCGCAAGCCTGCCGTCCAGCTTCTGCGCCGAGGTCATGCAGCTGCCGAAGCCGCACTTCAGGCCCCTGACGCGCAGCTCGGCGATGCCGCCGCAGGTGTCGCCCGTATCCTTGCACTCGTCAATGACCGCCATCGCCCGCGCCTGGACATACTTATCCATCATGTACAGCTCGTCAAGCCTGCCGGAGAGCTCGTCGAAGGCGTACTCCTTCTCGTCCGTCACGCCGCCCGCCGAGCGAACATAGCCGATGACCTCGATCCCGAGTTCGCGCAGCATCTGGCGGCAGATGGTGCCCGCCGCGACGCGCACGGCGGTCTCGCGCGCCGACGCGCGCTCTAAGATATTCCTCGCGTCCGTGCCGCCGTACTTTTTCAGCCCCGTCAGGTCGGCGTGCCCGGGACGCACCTTGGTGAGCGTGCGGCGGGATACGTCGCACCCCTCGGGCGCCATGTAGTCCTTCCAGTTGGCGTAGTCGCGGTTCCAGACGGCGAGCGTCACGGGACTTCCCAGCGTCCTCAGATCGCGCACGCCCGAGAGGATCTTCGCCTCGTCGCGTTCGATCTTCTGCCGCGCACCCCGTCCGTACCCCGTCTGACGCAGGGCAAGATATTCGTTGATCTCCGCAAGATCGAGCGTCAACCCCGCAGGAAGCCCCTCGATGATGCAAAAAAGCCCTTTCCCGTGCGATTCGCCGGCTGTTGTGATGTTCATGACGTCCTCCTTCATGCGTAAGTGATGGTATATGACCCGCCGCGGACGGTGAGCATGATGTTGCCCAACTCGTCCGTGCGATAAATTTGCGTACCCAATCCCGCAAGCCGTGCCATGGCCTCGCCCGCGGGATGATGATAGCCGTTCCCCGCCCCGCAGGAGACGATCGCCGCCTCGGGCGAGAGAAAGGCGAGCCAGTCGGCGTCCGACGACCCCGCCGCGCCGTGATGCGCGACCTTCAGAATGTGCGTCTCATCCGGACGCACGCGGTATATGCCGCTGTCCAAAATGTCCTCTGCGAGTTGCAGCTCGGACAAAATGCTCTTCTCTCGTGCGGCGTCCGCGTCGGCGGACAACAGAATATTGACGCCCGCATAGCTCATGTAGAGCATGGTCGAGGCGGCGTTGGAGTCCGTCTCGTCCACGCCGTGCGGGGAAATGCAGACAACGTATGCGCCCGTAGCGTCCCCGATGACGTCATAGCGGGTGAGCGTCTGCGTCTCACAGCCCTCGCGTACGATCGCTGCGAGCAGTCCCTGATAGGCGGACGTCGGCGAGGAGAGCACGGGCAGATAGAATTTGTCCGCCTGAAAGACGCGCAGAAGTTCGGAAAACCCGCCGTAGTGATCGATGTCGGCGTGCGTTGCAAGCAAAGAGAGCGAGCGCACGTTCAGTCCCTTTATGTAGGAAACGATCGCGTTATTTGCCTCAAACGAACCGTCGCCCGCGTCCACGACGAGCACATCCCCGCCCGGGAACTCCACGATCGTGCAGTCCCCCTGCCCGACGGAGAGAAAATGCAGGCGCATCTCCCCTTCCCCGCGCGCGGCGATCTGCGCTGCGGACAGAAAGGAGCGGTACGGGACAATGGAGAACAGCAGCGCCACGGCAAGCGCGATGAGGCACACGAGCGCCGTGCGCAGCAGGCGCAGGACGCGCCGCCGCCTTCTCGCCTCGCTCCGCGCGCTCATCCGGCGCGCCGCCGGGACTTTTTCTTTTGTGCATCGGCGATCGCCGCGCGGATCTCCTCCATGCGCGACTTCGCCTCGCTGTAGCCGATCTCGAACATGGCGTCGGCGGCGGCACGGTCGATGCTCGTCGCACGGAAGTCAAAGAGGTTGGGTCGCAGCATGACGTCCGCGGCGCGGTAGCCGCGCGTCTTGGCATCCTTCAGCGTCTTAACGGGCGTGATCGCTCCCACGACGGAGCCGACCAGCCGTTCGACGCGCCCCTTCTCCGAATCCTGCCGCACATATGCCGAGAGATCGATGCCGATGACCACCTCCGCGCCCATTGCGCGGCAGACGTCCGCAGGGATCGCATCGGAAAACGCGCCGTCATAGAGCTTCCTGCCCCCGATCTCCACGCCGCGGAAAAAGGGCGGAATGGCGCAGGACGCCGTCAGCGCGCGGGCAAGTTTGCCCTCGCTTATCACGACGCTTTCGTTGCTCTCCCCGTCCGTCGCGCAGCAGGCAAAGGGCAGCGGCAAAGAGGCAAAATCCCCTTCGAGGTACTGCTCCAAAAACGCCTCAATGGGCGCAAGATCGGCAAACGGGCGCAAGTTTTTGGCAAACGCATTTCTGTCCACGCTGTCCACAACGCTCGTCATATCCGCCCAGGAATACCCCTTGGCGAGGAGCGCGCCCACGACGGAGCCGATGCTTGTACCCGTGATGACGGAAAAGCGCAGCCCTTCCTCCGCGAACGCCTTGAGCGCGCCGAGGTGCGCCATGCCCTTCGCCCCGCCCGAGCCGAGCGCGAGCCCGAGGACGACGGACGGCTTTTTGCGCACAAACAGCGCGCGAAACTTTTCCCAGATCGTCATGTCCGCCTCCCCGCAGAAATATCCGGAACTATTGTACACTTTTTTCGGAAAAAAGTAAACCGCTTTGGGCGTTTTTCCCGCATTTCCGCGCATATTCTCAGTTGTAAAAGTATTGTAAATGCGCGCTTTCCCCCTGCATGTCGTTGACAAACGGGACAAGTCGTGATAGAGTAGAACTGATCAAACTTGGGAGATGACCTCATGCAAATCAACGAACGTAACCGCAAGATCGTACTCTTTGCCGTCTGGGCGGTACTCATTGTCCTGGACGCCGCGGGGCTCATCTGGTGTATCGTGCGCCTGAACACGGGCACGCTCAGCCAGGACAATTTTTCCTACAGTCTGCTGCACTTTTTCGTCAGCTTTGCCTCGATTTCGGGCATCCTGCTTGCGGAGTGGGTGCTGCGTTTCCGCGCGGGCATGCCGCTCGTCATCTGCTGCATGCTGTTCGGGTTCTTCGGGAATACCGTCTCCAACGTATGGCGCATGTATGACTTCTTCCCCGCGTGGGACATGGTGTTGCACTCCCTCTCGGGCGTGCTGTTTGCCGCCGTCGGGCTGGGACTTGGCTCGCTGGTCACCTACAACCAGCCCGAGGGAAAGTTAAAGATCGTGGCAATCGTCGTATTCGCCTTTTTCTTCTCGCTCTCGGTCGGCTTTCTTTGGGAAATATTTGAATTCACTGTCGATACCGTCAGTCCGACTTCCAGCACGCAGGGGTGGGCGGAAGGCATGATCCAGATGGGCTCGGACGGCGTCTATGACATTCCGGACGGCACTTACCTCGTGGACAGCCGCCGCGGCACCGCCATTCTGGATACCATGGAGGACATGATCCTGCACCTTCTGGGCAGCCTGATCACCTTAATCCCGCTTACGATCGTGTTCTGGAAGAGACAGTCGAGCCTGAAGGCATTCTCCTTTCTCCCCCTTCCCCGCCGCAGCAAAAAGGGCGATCCCGCGCAGGCGCAGACTGATGTACAGGCACAGCCCGATGCACAGACGCAGACAAGCGCCTCCGAGCGCCCCGGCAAGCAGCAGAAAGACAGCTGATTTGGTATCAAAAAACGGGATACGTCCCTTGAAAATGCGCGCCTCGCCGCTTTGAGCGGCGAGGCGCGCAGTCGTTATTTCGCAATATATTTCTCCAGCCATTGGGCGACGGCGTCCTCGTCGTTTCCGCCGATGACGTCCGTTGCGATCGCCTTGAGCTCGGGCGCCGCATTGGCAACGGCATAGCGCTCGTCGGCGAGTTCAAACAGCGGAAGGTCGTTGACGGCGTCCCCGAAGCAGACCAGTTTTTTGCAGCCGAGCATCTCCTTGAGCCTGCGTGCGGCGGCGGCTTTGGACGCGTTTTGGGGCATGATCTCCAGCCACGGCGCGCCCGTATAGATGTCGCGCGAAAAGATGCAGCGAAAATCCCCTTCCAGCGCCTCTTTCACGGACAGGAGCGTACCTTCATCGTCCGAAATGCAGGCGAAGTAGTGCACGTCGCCGTCCGGCGCCGCATCTTCCGAGAAGATCTCCCGCGCGCGGCGGTCAGAGCCGTCCATGCGGGTCAGCAGAAATTCCCACTGCGCCCTCGTACACCTGTCCCGCAAATAGGAAAAGCGGTTTCTGCCGTCGATGACGGCATAGGTGATGGGAAACAATCCGCGTTTTATAAAGGCATCCAGGATAGTTCTTGCTTCTTCGGGCGTAAACTTCGCCGACCAAAGGGGCTTGCCCGTGACGCTGTCCACGATGAACGTGCCGTTGTGCACGATGACGGGCAGCGCGACCCGGATGCCACGCGTCACCTTACCCGCCGTCTCGATGCTGCGCGCCGTCGCATAGGAGAAGTGCACGCCCGCCGAGACAAGGCGGTCAATGACAGCGCAGGTGTATGCGCTCAGAGTCTGATCGGAGCGCAGAAGCGTCCCGTCCAGATCGCTTAAGTAGAGGGTGTCGTTCATGAGAGCTAAATCTCCAACATCATGCCGTCATACGCCGCGATAAAACCAAATTCACGCTCCGCACGCGCCACCGCTTCTGCCGTCGGTGTACTGTTATGAGAGAAGTGCGTGATGACCTTTTTGGTTCTCTCGTCTGCGATACCCGCACGCTCCAGCCTTCCGACGGTGTAGCTGACCTCGTCCAGCCCCATGTGCCGCGCCCCCGGCTCGGTCTTGTCCCAGAGAAAGGTACAGTCAAAGGTGACGAGATCGGCGCGCTTTTTGAGCGCCTTCAAAAAATCCATGCTCTCATCGGGGAGCTTGCCCGTATCGGTGAGGTGCAGAACGCGCTTTCCGCCCCGCTCGATGAGGTAGAGGAGCGGCTCTTTGGAAGAGTGCTGCGCGGGAAAGGTGTATGCCCGCCAGTCCTCAAAGGCAAGCTCCTGATAGGCGCCCACCGTGCGCAGATCGATGTTGGGCGCGACGGAGTCCTTCATTTCGCGGCGGGTGTCCTCGCGAAAGACGCTGCATACCTCGGCATTGCCGAAAATCGTGAGCTGCGCCTCCGTCATCTCGTGCGCATATTTATAGCCGCGCAGGATAAAATCATGCGCGTAGAAGTGATCCATGTGCGAGTGCGTGACCAAAAGATACTTGATCGCCGAGAGATCGACGCCGTGCGCAAGCGAATGAGAATAGGCGTCGGGCGGGAAGTCGACGGACAGCTCGCCGTCCAAGATAACCTGCGAACGCGAACGCACCTCGCGCCCCGCCCTTCCCGCCGCCATGCGCACACGCAGCCCGCGGCAGTATTCACAATTGCAAAAGACCGCAGGGACGCCTTCCGCCGCCCCCGTGCCGAGATATTGTACTTTCATCGTGTTTCCTGTTGTTTTATGATTCCTCTTGGGGAAGCGCAAGCCGGCATTTCCGACAGAGATTGAGCGCCCATACTTCGCCCGGCATCGCCGTGAGCGGCTTCCCGCACGCGGGACAGTGCCGAAGCGGCGGTTTTTTCTTCAAATACCCGAGCGGGTTTTCCAGATAGAGATAGACGAGCTTATTCAGTCTGTCTTCAAGCGCGCGAGCCAGTCTCCTGCCCTCCCGATTGAGCGCCGAGGCGGGATGCTCGATCTGACGCCTGGTAAAGCGGTCGGACAGACTCTCGCACCAAAGGGTTAACATTGCCTGGTAGGACAGCTGCCAACTGATGAGAGAGGCATGCTCCTGCGTCTCGTCTGCCGGCACTCTGTAAAGCGGGACTTCTCCCCCGCAGTCCCCGCAAAAGACGGGACCGTCCTCCTCGCCGTCCCCATCCAACAGGTAGCAGGAGGAGTGTTGGCAGGTACAGACATGCGAATCGAAAGCCTCTTCACCGATCAGTTCCCAATGAACGGACAGCCCTTCCGAAAAGCGTTTGACGTACTTGTTATCGTACTGCTCGGAGAGCGCGTCCTCCTCGGGCAGCGAAGCGATCGCAACGAGCGCACCCTCTTGCTGCATGAGCATGTATTCCGCGACGCGTCCCTGATTGATGAGCGCGCTGAAATAATTTTCCACCTGTTCTTGCAGCTGCCCAGCCCTCTGTGCGCCGTCCGCCGCCTCAAATGTCAACTTCGCGATCTTGTACATTTTTCTCCTTGATCGTCAGATCCACGCGCCTTGCGGCAATTTTCTGCCTTTTGCTATCAATCTCGCCGCAAGCAAAACCACGCTTTTGCGCCCTTTGCTATCAAACACGGGAAAAGACTTCACTTATTATGCCTTTTTCGTCGCCGCAAACTTTGCCTTCAGGACTTTGCACCTGCGCAAAGTCCTACAACGCGCCGTTGCGGTCTTGTCGGCGCCAAGGGAATGCGCCGCCTGCGGTCAAGAAATCGCCGCTGAAAAAGGCGATTTCTAAGTTCGGCGTGCGCGCACAGCATACTGTGCTGATGCGCATAACGCACGCCTCACCCTCTTCGCAAAAATCTTTTCTTCAAAAATATTTTTGCGAGGTGCTATTGTTTTTTCATTTTATAATTTCAGGGGAGGCTTTTGCCTTTTGCTATTATTACGCGAAAAAAGGCTTCACTGCGTTATGCCTTTTTTCACCCAATTTGCCAACCCTTTGGCTTATGGGGAAAGAGTGAATGCGGGCGAAGTAAAATGGAAAGCCCCGAAAATTCGCCCGCAGAGAGAAAACGAGCCGCAGTCTCGTCGCGGCGGCGTTTTCTCTAAAATCACGGCGGAGATTTTTGCCTTTGCAAAAAGATTCGCGTGAACTAACATTCGTGAATAATCGTCACCGGCCCATCGTTAACCTGCTCGATGACCATGTGCGCGCCGAATACGCCGAGCTTGACGGGCACGCCGAGCTCTTGCAATTTGTCTGCGGCATGGTGATAGAGCGCGTCCGCTTGTTCGGGCCGCTCCGCTTCGGTAAAGGACGGGCGATTCCCTTTTTTCGCGTCGCCATACAGGGTGAACTGGGAGACAAGCAGCACCTCGCCGCCGACATCCAGAACGGACAAGTTCATCTTGCCCGCATCGTCCTCAAAGACGCGCAGATGCGCGATCTTCTCGGCGCACTTTTCCGCCTGCTTTTCGCCGTCGCCGACCTTAACGCCGAAATAGACGACGAGCCCGTGTCCGATCTCGGAAACGGGCTCCCCACCTACGGTGAGCAATGCTCTGCTCACACGCTGTGCAACAAATTTCATCAGACGCGGCTCATGTACTCGCCCGTACGGGTATCGATACGGATGGTATCGCCTTCCTCGACGAACATGGGGACCTGGAAGGTCGCGCCCGTCTCCACCTTTGCCGCCTTGGTAACGTTGGTCGCGGTGTTGCCCCTGACGCCCGGCTCTGCCTCGATGACCTTGAGTTCGACGAAGTTCTCCGGCTCGACGGAAAAGGCAGTACCGTAAAGGAACTTGACGGTGACCGTGTCGTTCTCACGGATGTAGCGGAGCGCGTCCTCGACCTGCGAATAGTTGAGGGGCGTGAGGTTGAATTCCTCGTCCATGAAGTAGTAGAACTCGCCGTCCGTGTAGGAATAGGTCATCTTCTTGGTCTCGACCTGCGCCGTCTCAAGCTTCGCCGTGGGGTTGAAGGTCTCGTCGGAGAGGACCTGTCCCGTGACGACGTTCTTTAACGTGCAGCGGACAAACGCCGCGCCCTTGCCGGGCTTGACATGCTGGAACTCGGTGACCGTATAGACGCCGCTCTTGTACTCGAACGTGGTGCCCTTGCGGATATCGCCTGCCATGATCTGTGCCATAAATCTATTCTCCTTGTCTTTCAACTAAAAATTTACAAAATGAGTAAGCCGTGCTCGGTCTTGTGCATGAAGGACACGACCTTGCCGCCCTTTAACGTGACGCTGTCCTCGATGCGGATACCGTACTTGCCCGCAAAATAGAGACCCGGCTCGTCCGAAAAGACCATGCCGTCGAGAAGCACTTCCTCGCTCCTCGGCGAGAGCATGGGATGCTCGTGGATCTCAAGTCCGATGCCGTGTCCCAAGGAGTGCGTGAACGCGCCGTCCAGTCCATGTTCGCGGAAATAGCCGCGGGCGATCTCGTCCGCCTCTTTCCCCGTCATGCCCGCAACAATGCGCGCCTTGGCAAGCTCGTGCGCTTCAAGAACGAGCGCATAGTGCGCTTTGAATTCTTCGTGTTTGCCGTCGTCGCCGAAGAGAAAGGTGCGCGTGCAGTCGGAGCAGTAGCCCCCCTTCTTGCAGCCATAGTCGATGAGCACGACGTCGCCGAATCTGAGCTTCGTGTCCCCCGTCTCATGATGGGGAACGCTGGAGCCTGCGCCGAACGCCACGATGGTCTCGAACGAGACACCCTCCGCGCCGCGCATGCGCATCTCATACTCCAGGGCGGCGGCAAGTTCGCGCTCCGTCATACCCTCTTTTAAGCGGGGAAGGGTCGCCAAAAGCCCTTCCTCGGCAATATCGCACGCCTGCCCGATCAGAGAAATCTCCGCTTCGGACTTGACCTTCATCGCCGTGCGCAGGGCGGGCATGCAATCCACGAGAGCAAAGCCCTCGCCTTCCAGCCTGTCGCTCGCCGCACGGCTGATATAGGGGAATGGAACGCCGAGCGTCTTTTTTCCCCTGACAAGCTCCATCGCCGCGGCATACGTCCCCTCTTTGACGGCAACAAAATTCCCCGCGAGCGCATTCTGCGCCGCTTCGAAGTATCTTGCATCCGCCACAAAGGTACAGACTTCGCCGTCATAGACGACATAGCCGTCCGTCGAATAAAATCCCGTCACATAGCGGCGCAGGAAGTCCTGTTCCAAAAACAGGGCGTCCGCCCCGCAGACGGCATATATCTCATGCAACTGCTCTTTCGTCATGCTTCGATTATACCAAAAGAACGCGGTCAAGTCAATATTTTTTAAGCAATGCGCACGGCAATCACGCTATTTTTACGCCAAAACCGCCGCATACATGCGTTTCATCGCGCATGCGTCCTCCGCCTGCGTACCGTCCGACTCGGAGACGATATACGGCTCCAGCTTCAGATCGTGCAGCACGACGGCGAGCGGCTCGAATTCGGGACCGTACGTTTCGTCGGCAAAGGTGAGGTGCTTGATCTCCCCCTTCGCGCCGTACATGATCTTGGAGAAGTGCACATGGAAGTGCTTCATTCGCTCGTAGCCCAGTTTTTCGAGGAACATCTCAAGCAGCGCCCGATAATCGGATGCCGTCTTTAAGCTCCCCTGCTCGCGGGCGTTGACGTGCCCGAAGTCGATGCAGGGCGTGTAGACCTCGTCCACGAGGCAAAAGCGTATGATCTCCTCGGGCGTGCCGATCTGCGCGAGTTTGCCCATCGTCTCGGGGCAGAACATCATGTCCTGCAAGTTGTTGAGATAGATATAGTCGCGCAGGACTTTGAGCCTGTCCTCGGCGCGGGAGACGGCGATCTCGCGCGCGTCCTTGCCCTGCGCCGCAGGGTGAAAGACGATGCGCTTCCCGCCCATGACGCGGCACATCTTGGCGCTGTCCAGCACATAGCCGTAGGACTTTGCGACCATCTCCTCCTCGGGATTGGCGAAGTTGATAAAATAGGGTGCGTGGACGGAAATCTCCACGTCCTCCGCATCGAACGCCCTGCCGATGGCGCGCGCCTTGTCCTCCCCCATGCGCACGCCGCGCCCGAAGGAGTACTCAAAGCAGTCAAGCCCCATCTCTTTGACATAGGTTGCCGCCTCCTCGGTGTGCGAATAGCCCGCCGCATAGAAGGACTCGGAATTGCCGCTCGGTCCGAATTTGATCATACGTTGCTCCTTTTTGCGCGCGCCGCGTCCTGCGCGATCTGCGCCTTGAGCGCCTCCGTCGACGGGAACGCCGTCACGGGGCGATAGTACTCTGTCGGATAGATGCGAACCGTACTTCCGTACAGGTCGCCTTCAAAATCCAGAAGAAAGGCTTCCGTCTTCTTCTCCGCGACGCCGAACGTCGGACGCGCGCCGTAGTTGAGAATGCAGGGAAACTTACCGGACTTCGTCTGTGCGTACCCGCCGTACACACCCTCCTTCGGCGGCGCCTTTTCGGCGGGCAGATCGAGATTGACGGTCGGAAAGCCCAGCCCGCTCCCGACGTGCCTGCCGTGCTCGACGTCGCCCTCGATGAAGTAGGGATACGCGAGCAGCGCGTTGAGCGCGGGCATATCGCCCGCCGCGAGCAGTTTTTTGAGAGACGTGGACGAAATTTTGTGACCGTCCGCTGTCAGGAGGGGCAATACGTCAACGGGACAGGGCGCCAGCTTTCTGAGCAGCGCCGCGTCCCCTTTTGCGCCCTCTCCGAAGCGGAAGTCCTCGCCGCACAACACGGCGCGGGGCGTACAGCGCGCAAACAGCCCGCGCAGGAAATCCTCCGCACCCGTCCTTTGAAACGCCTCGGTGAAGGGAAAGGCGAACGCGCCCGCCGCCCCCAATTGCTCCAATACGGTGCAGCGTTCCCTAAGGGTAAAGAGTTCCCCGCCCGCCTTGCCGCCCGCAATCAGCGTAAAGACGACGGGCAAATCGTACGCCTTGGCTGCATCCAGCAGCGTCTTGTGTCCCAGATGAATGCCGTCAAACCCGCCCAACAGCAGGACGCACGGCCGTGAAAAGCGCCCGTCACCCGGCGCGAGCATGGTCAGCATAGTTTCTTCTCCGCGCGCGCAACGCCGTTTGTGACGCGCGCAATGCCGTAAAATCCGCCGTCGCGGCGCAGTTTGTACTGCCCGTCTTCTGCCTGCACGGGGACGCCCACGCCGTTGAAGATGCGCGCGTCCACCTCGCCAAGCTCGGGAAAGGGCAAAACGGACTCCGTCGGGATGAGGTAGTCCCACACGTTCTCGCGGGTGAGCAGTTCGGGCGCGACCGCCGTTTTGGCGATAAACACGCCGCTCGCCTCCCGCCGCAGATAGGACATGTATCCCTGCGTTGCGAGGGCGGCGGCAAGGTCGCGGGCGAGGGAACGGATATATGTTCCCGCCCCGCAGACGATCTCAAACTCATACTCATCGGGCGCGGTTTGAGAAAGCAGACGGAAGGAATCCACCGTCACGCTGCGCGCCGTAAGGGTAAAGTCCGCGCCGCTGCGGGCGAGGTCGTAGCCGCGCCTGCCTCCCACCGAAAGGGCGCTGTACTTGGGCGGGATCTGCGCGATCTCGCCCACAAAGGCGGGAAGCGCCGCCTCGATCTGCGCCGCAGTCGGCACCGCTCCGCTGCGGACAATCTCCCCTTCGCGATCGAGCGTTTCCGTCGTCGCGCCGAAGATGAAGCGGGCGACGTACGTCTTTTTCTTGGAGAGAAAGTAGTCAAACAGCCGCGTTGCGTTGCCCACGCCGACGGGCAGGACGCCGCAGGCGAGCGGGTCGAGCGTGCCCATGTGCCCGCACGGCATGCGAGTGAGCCATTTGACCTTGTTTACCGCCTGCGCCGAGCTCATGCCCTCGGGCTTGAAGAGGTTGAGAAAGCCCGTCATTGAGGCAGCCGCTGCGCGACGGCATAGCGCAGTTTGTCAAAGATTTCTTCATAGTCGCCGAACAGCATGCAGCCGGAGGCGAGGATATGCCCGCCGCCGCCGAACACGCCCGCGACCTCGTTGACGTTAACGCTCCCCTTGGAGCGCAGGGACGCCTTGTACTGTCCCCGTTTGACCTCCATGAGGCAAATGCTGACTTCGACCGTGTCCACCGTGAGCGCGAAGTCCACGATGCCCTCGGTGGCGTCCTGCTTTAAGCCGTATTTTTTGAGTATCTCCTGCGTGACGAGCGCGACGGCAAGCCTGTCCTCCAGATCATAGCGCAGGCGGGAGATGACTTCCGCGTACAGCTGCGAGCGCGCCTTGGTCTGCTTTTTGAAAATCTGATAGGTGATCTCGGAGACGTCCGCCCCCGCGTCCGCCGCATACGCCGCCGCGCGAAACGTATCGCCGTTGACATCGCTGTGCGAAAAGGCGCCGGAATCCGTTACCATTCCCATCATAAGATAGTCCGCAAGCAGTTTATCGGGCTTGACGCCCAAAAGCCGGACAAGCTCCGCTATATTCTCACAATTGCTGGAGCGCGGGCGCACGAAGTTGTACTTGCAAAAGCGCGCATTGGAGACATGGTGATCGATATTGATCGTCACCTTCCCCTTCTTGACGCCGCTCAAAAAGACGGGCTGGGCGTAGCCGAGGCGCGCCTCGTCGCTGGTGTCCACACAGATATACCCCTGCGCATCCAGCGTAGGGGTCTTGACGATCTTGTCCATACCCTCAAAGATGAGGAACTTCTCGGGAATATCGCCTTCGTTCACTACCTCGTTTTGGATCCCGAGCATAAAAAGAGCGCGGGAGAGCGCCATTGCGCTCCCGAGCGTGTCGCCGTCGGGGCGCAAGTGCGTAAAGATCACCGCGCTTTTTAATGTTTTGATGACGTCTGCAATTTCCTGTAACGTGTTCACTGTTCGTCCTCGTCCTGATGGAGCGATGCAAAGAGTTCGTCCATGTGCGAACCGTACGCCATGCTCCTGTCCTCCAAAAAGGTGAGCGCGGGCACGGTGCGCATGCGCATGACCTTGGCAAGTTCGTGCCGCACAAGCCCTGCGTTTTCCCGCAGGATAGAAAATGATCGCTTCTTTTCCTCCTCACTTGCGGCATAAATGCTGACATACACCTTCGCCGTCTTAAAGTCGGGCGCAGCGTCCACTTCGGTGACGCTGATCAGCCCCTTGAGATCGGGTTCGCGGTTTTTGAGCTCGCCCGAGATGATCGCGGCGATCTCCCGCTGCAATTCTCCGTCTACGCGGTCGGTACGTCTTGACATATATAAACTCCTTTTCTCGTCCGATTCTTTTCGAACTGACGAAAACAATCGGACGATTTTTTAGAAAAACCCAACGTTCGCCGCAATGCGGCTCGGCGTTCGGTTTTTCTCGCCGATGGGTTTGGCAACAGTTTAGCCCCCATCGGCTCACCTTTCCGCTTAAGCCAAAGGGTTGGCAAATAGGGGCGCGCGGCGCAAAAGCGTGGTTTTGCTTGCGCCGTGATTTATAACAAAATAGCCCCTCGCGCATTCACCTGCTGAGGTCGCAAGCGACAAATTGAGTTCCGCTGCGGAAAGGCGCGACTTTCCTTGCGGCATTATTTATTCCTTTTCTCGTCCGATTCTTTTCGAACTGACGAAAACAATCGGACGATTTTTTAGAAAAACCCAACGTTCGCCGCAATGCGGCTCGGCGTTCGGTTTTTCTCACGGCGCGCTGTCGCAACAATTCAGCGCGCGCCGTTTCACTCTTTCTTGGCGGCGCCAAGGTAGTGCGCCGCCTGCGGACACGAAATCGCCGCTGAAAATGGCGATTTCTTAGTTCGGCGTGCGCGCACAGCGCACCGCGCTGATGCGCATGACGCACATCTCACCCGCCTAAGCCAAAGGATTGGCAAACTTGGGCAACAAAGGCATAACGCAGTGACACCTTTGCGAACGCCATTCATAACTCGCAAAAGTATTTTCAAGAAAAAATTTTTGCGATAGGGTCGCAAGTCACGCAGACGCCTTTCCTCAGTTCTTGATCTCCTCGATCAGATAGCACTCGATATAGTCGCCGACTTTGATGTCGTTGAAATTCTCGATCGCACAGCCGCACTCAAGCCCTGCCGCGACTTCCTTGACGTCGTCCTTGTAGTGTTTGAGCTGTTTGACGTTGTTCTCGACAATCATGACGTCGTTGCGGTAGATGCGCAGCTTGCCGCCGCGGACCAGCCGTCCCTCGGTGACGAGGCAGCCTGCGACCGTACCGACGCCCGTGATGTTGAAGGTCTGGCGCACTTCCGCCTTGCCCATGTACACCTCTTTGTACTTGGGCGAGAGCATGCCCTTGAGCGCCGCCTCCATGTCGTCCAAAAGTTCATAGATGATGCGGTACATTCTGACGTCGACATGGCTGCGCTCGGCGAGCGCCTTTGCCTTGGTATCGGGGCGCACGTTGAAGCCGATGATGATGGCATTCGCGGAGTCCGCGAGCGAGACGTCGCTCTCGGTGATCGCGCCCGCCGCGGCATGGATGACCTTGACGCGCACTTCCTCGTTGGAAAGCTTTTCAAGCGACGCCCTGACCGCCTCCACGGAGCCTTGCACGTCTGCCTTGACGATGACTTTGAGGTCCTTGAGGCTTCCTTCGTCCACCTGGCGGAAAATATCATCCAGGGAGACCTTTGCCGTCTCGTGGATCATGGATTCGCGCTGCTTGTTCTTGCGCTCCTCCTGTACCTGCTTCATGAGGCTGGCTTCGACGGCGAAGATCGCGTCGCCCGCATTGGGGACGTCCTCAAGTCCCAGGACGGAGACCGCCGTGGAGGGGCCTGCCTCCTTGACCGCTCTGCCCTTGTCGTCGATCATGGCGCGCACCTTGCCCACCGTAGTGCCGGAGACGAGATTATCGCCCGTGCGCAGAGTGCCGTTCTGGACGAGCACGCTCGCCATAGGCCCCTTGCCCTTATCCAGCTTTGCTTCGATGACGACGCCCTTCGCCTTGCGCGTGGGGTCTGCCGTGAGTTCCGCCATTTCGGCGACGAGGTCGATGTCCTCGAGCAATTTATCGATGCCCATGCCCGTCTTGGCGGAGACGGGTTCAACGATGACGTCGCCGCCCCACTCCTCGGGTACGAGGTCGTACTTCATGAGTTCCTGTTTGACGCGGTCGGGATCGACGTGCGGCTTATCCATCTTGTTCATCGCGACGATGATGGGCACGTCCGCAGCTTTCGCATGGTTGATCGCCTCGACCGTCTGAGGCATGATGCCGTCGTCTGCCGCGACGACGAGGACGACGATGTCCGTGACCTGCGCGCCGCGCGCACGCATCGCCGTGAACGCCGCGTGGCCGGGCGTATCGATGAACGTGACCTTCTTGCCCTCGCCGAACGTGACGGTATAAGCGCCGATGCTCTGCGTGATGCCGCCCGCCTCGCCCTCGGTGACGTTGGTCTTGCGGATGGCGTCCAGGAGGGAGGTCTTGCCGTGGTCGACGTGACCCATGACGGTGACGACGGGCGCGCGGGGAACGAGGTTCCCGCTGTCCCCCTCGCCGTGTATCTTGAGCAATACGTCTTCCGCCGTCTCCTCCGGCTTATACTCGAGGTCGATGCCCAGTTCCAGCGCGATGAACGCCGCGTTGTCATAGTCCACCGACTCGTTGACCGTCTTCATGATGCCCTCTTTGAAGAGGCGCTTGGTGATCTCCACCGCCGAAATGCCCAGCTTTTCGGAGAGCACTTTGATCGGGATCTCCTTGCTGGTGACGACGGCGTGGTCGATCTTGATGGTCTGCGTCTCCTTTCTGGCGATCTTCTTGCCGAAGCGCGCCTTTCTGTAGCCGCTCTTATCCTCATCGAAATCGCCGATGGTCGCGCCCTGTCTGCGCTGCAGATCGCGCTTATTGACGACGCGGCGCTGTTCGACGTATGTCTTTTCAAACTTCTTGGGCGCCTCGCGGCGGGGTGCAGGTGCGGGCGCGGGCGTTGCGGGACGCGGCATCGGCGGGCGCGCCGCGCCGGGTCTTGCGCCGCCGGCCGCACCGGGGCGGGGCGTCTGCGGACGAGGTGCGCCGGGACGGGCCGCCCCCGTCTGCGGACGGGCGCCGGGCGTATAGGTGGGACGCGCGCCGCGGCTATCCGTGCGCCCGTCCGCCGGACGATAGGTGGGGCGCTCGGAACGCTGCTGCGAAGGACGCCCGTCGCGCCCTTCTTTTGCGGGCGCGCTCTGGCGCGGCGGCTGAGAAGGCTGCTTCGCTGCCGGCTGCGCGCTCTTTGCGGGAGCCGGAGCGGGCTCGGCCTGCGCTGCCGGCGCCGAAGGCCTTTCCGTTTGCGCGGGCGCCGCGGGCGTCTGATCGGGAGCAGGCTCCTTCTCGGTCTGCGCCGCGGGGGCAGGGACTGCGGCAGGCGCGGCCTTGTCGGACGCGGGCTCCGCTTGGATTGCAGCTTCGGCCTCTGCGCGTGCAGATTCCGCCGCAGCGCGCGCCGCTGCAGCCTCCTCTTCCTTTCTGCGCGCCTCTTCCTCCGCGCGGCGTGCCGCCGCTGCCGCCTCCATCTCGCCGAGCTTCTTCAAAAGCTCCGCGAGCTGCTTCTCGCCGGCAGCGATCGACTTTTGCAGGGCGACGGTCTTTTCGTCCTTCAAGACTGCGCTCAGCTTTTCAATATTTTCGTATGACATATCTCCTCCGATTGTGCAGGCCGCCGGCCTGCCCTCCCGCGTCTTTCTATTTCGCTTCCCCGCAGGCCTTCTGTATTGCCGCCGCGAGGTGTTCCTCCGCCACGAGCGCCAGTTTGCACGCTTCCTTGTGCACGAGGGACGCAAGATCGTTCACCCAGATGACGGGACAGGCGAACTTTTTCGAGAGTTTTTCGATCTCTTTTTTGGTATTGTCGGACGCCGCCGCGTCCGCGACGAGCAGGTACGCCCTGCCGCGCGCCGCCTTCGCGGCGTTGACGCCCAGCGTCAGCTTCCCCGCGCGCTTGCAGAAATTGAGGTAAGTCCCCAGTTTACTTTGCACGCAGGAACTCCTCCTCGATCGCCTGGTACACGCTCTCGTCCACTTCCTGCGAGAAGGTCTTGTGCAGCAGGCGGTATTTCCTGAGCTTTTTGATGCACGCCTCGCTGTCGCAGATATAGGCGCCGCGCCCGGGAAGTTTGCCCGAAAAATCCAGGGAGATCTCCCCCGAAGCGCTGCGCACGATGCGCAGCATCTCCTTTTTAGGCTTTTCCTCGCGGCACGCGATGCAGGTGCGCATGGGGATCTTTTTCTGCTTGGGCATTTATTCCTCCGACGCCTCTGCGGGCGCCTCGAGATTGAGCTTTGCCGCCGCCGACTCGCTCTTGACGTCAATCTTCCAGCCGGTCAGGCGCGCGGCGAGGCGGGCGTTCTGCCCGTCCCTGCCGATGGCGAGCGAGAGCTTGTCGTCGGGCACGACCGCGACCGCGGACTTCTCCCCCATCTGCGTGACGGAGAGCACCGTCGCGGGCGAGAGCGCCTTGGCGATGAACTCCAGGGGATTTTCGCTCCAGAGGATGATGTCGATCTTCTCGCCGTTCAGCTCGGCGACGACCGCATTGACGCGCGCGCCCTTATTGCCGACGCACGCGCCGACGGCGTCGACGCGCTCGTCCTCGGACATGATCGCCATCTTGGTGCGGTGTCCCGGCTCGCGGGAGATCCCCTTGACGATGACCGTGCCCGCCTTGATCTCGGGCACTTCCTCTTCAAACAGGCGCTTGACGAGCCCGGGTGCGGCGCGAGTGACGAGCACCTGCGCGTTCCTGCCGCCGCTCTTGACGCGCTTGACGTACACCTTGATCTTGTCGCCGACGTTGTAGCGCTCGCCGGGGACCTGATCCTGGGGCAGCATGAGCCCTTCGATCTGCCCCTTGCCCAGCTCGATGTAGACGTTGCGGGCGTCCACTTTGCGGATGAGCCCGCTCATCAGCTCGCCCTCTTTGTCCGAGAACTCGGAGAGCGTGTTATCGCGCTCCGTCTCGTGGATCTTCTGCAGAATGACCTGCTTTGCGGTCTGCGCGGCGATGCGGGAGAAGTCCTTGGGCGCAAATTCGTCCCGCAGGACGTCGCCTACCTTGGCGTTCTTCTTTATTTCCTGCGCCTCTTCGAGGGAGATCTCCCCCTCGCCCAGCTCTTCCGCGTCCGACACGGTGCGCGTCAAAAAACAGCGGATGGTCCCCTTTTCGGGATCGAGCTTGACTTCCACCTTGCCCGCCTCGCCGACATACTGCTTTTTATACGCGGAGACGAGCGCCGTTTCCAGTGCGTCGAGGAAGGTCTCCTCGCTGATGCCCTTTTCGCGCTCCAGATCGGCAAGCGCCGCAAAGAAATCCTTGTTGATCATGATATTACTCCTTCCTTGGATGTTTGTGCGCCCGCAGGCACTATACTTCGATGAGCAGACAGACCTTGGAGGTCTTATCGAAGGGGATACGCAGTTCCCCCTTCTTGGTCGCAAGCGTGATGACGCCCCCTTCAAACGCGGCGAGCGTTCCCTCGTGGTATTTCGCGCCCTCAAAAGGCGCATAGAGGTGCACTTCGATCGCCTCGCCCATATGCCGCTCGAAATCGCGCGCAGTCTTGAAGGGACGGTCCAGCCCGGGCGAGGAACAGTTGAGCGTGTACGCCGCGCCGTAGGTGGGGTCGAGCTCGTCGAGCGCCGCGTCCGCCGCATGGTGGAACGCCTCGCACAGGTTGAGGTCGACGCCGCCCGGCGCATCGATATAGAGCGTCAGGGACTTTTCCCGGTTGTTCCAGACCGCCTCCAACAGCTCCGCGCCGACCGACTCCGCGACGGGCGCCAAAAACGCCTCCACTTCCTTCATGGGTTTGATGTTCATATGCCCCTCTCCCTCCGGCAGGCCGCCGTCCCGCAGGGTCTCCCCGCGCCGACGTTCCCCGCCGCGGCAGGCCTTGCCCTCCGCAAAATCACCGTGATTTTCTCTTCATACAAAGAATGAGAGCGGGAACCCGCTCTCAATCCAAACATCAGATTAAGATCATCATTAGTTTACCACCTTTTCCATAAAAATGCAAGCATTTGCCGCCGTATTTTTTGAAAAAAGCTCATACAAAGTCGCCGTTCATGCGGACGAGCTCCAAAAAGATCTTTGCCGTGACGAAAGCGTCGTCAAAGGCGCGGTGGTGGTTGAAGGTGAACCCGAAGAAGTCCGCCACGTTGTTCAGCTTATTGTGCGTCATGTGCAGCGTCTTTTGCGACATGACGAGGGTATCATACTGCGGATTGTCGAACAAAAAGCCCTCTTCCTCGCCGTAATAACGGATGAACTTGTAGTCGAAGGACATATTGTGCGCCACGAGCGCGCAGCCTGCCGTGAACTTGTAAAAGTCGGCGATGACGTCCCCGAGCGCGGGCGCGCCCACGAGCATGTCGTCCGTGATGCCCGTCAGCTCCACGATCTTTTCGGAGAGGCGCACGGGGCAGGCGACGAAGGTGGAGAACTTCTCCTCAATGCGCCCGTTTCGGATCTTGACCGCGCCCACTTCGATGATGCGGTCCATCTGCCCCGCAGCGGGCGAGTTGTTGAGGCCCGTCGTCTCCAGGTCAAACACGACAAACTCCCGCCTGCAAAAGGACTCCGGCAGCGGCGCCTTTCCGAAGAGAGAGTCCTGCACGGGGTCGGAGACGGGCGTCGGGAACACGACGCGGTACTGCGCCGGCACGGGACGGGAGGGGCGCTGCTCGGGCACGAAGCCCGCGGGCGCGCTGCCGTAGTCCACGTTTTTGGCGCGGAAGGAGAGCGTGCCGTTGAACAGCTCGTTGTCCCCCGTCAGGCAGACGCTGTCCCCCTGTTTGAGGGCGCGCACCTTCTCGACGGTCGCCTTCTTGGAAAAGTAGGAACAGCGCAGCTGTCCGCTCGCGTCCGTCACCGTAAAGGAAAAATAGGGCTTGCCCGCCTTGGTGGCGCGCTCCTCTATGTAGGCGATCGTCCCGCAGACGGTGACGTTTGTCAGCTCTTTGGTAAGATCGGCAATGTAGATCGCCTGCCGGGGCTTGGCGCCGTCGATCGGCTCGTACTTTTCTATGGGAAAGAAGCGGGGCGCGACGACGTACTCCGCCTCGGGCGGGGCGTCGTACTCGATCTCCCCGCGCTCCTTGCCGACGAAGTTAACTTCGCCGAACCACGTCCCGCAAAAGCGCCTGGCGAGCTCCTCGCTCACAGCATCGAGGACGCCGTCCCCCGTCATGCGATCGCGCTCCAGTTCCCCCACGTTGACAAAAAACCTGCCGCCCGCCCCGTCGATGACGACGGAGATATCCTCGGGATCGACGAACGCCGCGACGCCCGGGAAGCGCGTCTTTAATATATCCGCGACGGCGCGCCGCACGCCCGCCTCGTCGGGCACGGACTTGATGAGCCGGACCTCCGCGGAAAACCCCGCGGGCACATACTTCGCAGAGACCCCGCGCGCATAGGCGATGTCCTCGGGCGAATACGCGACGTCCGTCACGAGGAAAAAGGTCACGGTTTTCCCCTTGACCTCGATCTTCCGGAGCACGGCGCGCACAAGCCCCGCACTTCCCCTGATCTCTTCCAGATATTGCTTACTCTTCATCGATCAACGATTCCAGCCGCGCAAAGAACTCGCGCTCTGCGTCCGCCGCCGCGACGCGCGTATTCTCCCGCCCCTTTTGCATGATGATGCAGTACTCCTCGCCGCCCGCGATCCCGAGATCACAGCCCTTTGCCTCGCCGGGGCCGTTGACCACGCACCCCATGACGGCGACTTTCAGCTTCTTTTTTATCGTCCTGACGCGCGCCTCGACACGGGAAGCGAGCCCCATGCAGTCGTAGCGGCATCTGCCGCAGGTCGGACAGGCGACGACGTCCACATAGTCTTTCTCCAGCCCGCACGCGCGCAGGATGTCGTGCGCCGCGTACACCTCCTCGACGGGGTCGGCGGACAGCGAGACGCGGATGGTCTCGCCGATGCCCGCAAGCAGCAGCGAGCCGATGCCGATGCTGCTCTTGACGATTCCCATATGCCGCGTGCCCGCCTCCGTCACCCCGAGGTGCAGCGGATAGTCGCAGCGTTTCCTCAACAGCGTGTACGCCTCGACCGTGAGCGGGACGTCGGATGCCTTGACGGAGACGACGATGTCCTCCACGCCGTGTTTTTCCAGCACGGCAACGTTGTCCAGCGCACTCAGAACGAGCGCCTCCGCGCTCCGACCATACTTTTCCAGGTGCTTTTTTTCGATGCTGCCCGTGTTCGCGCCCACGCGCACGGGGACGTGGTGCGCCTTGACGCAGTCTGCGACCAGCGCGATCTCCTCTTCTCCGCCGATATTGCCCGGGTTGATGCGCAGCTTATCCGCGCCGTTCTCCACGGCGAGCACCGCAAGCTTTGCCGAAAAATGCACGTCCGCGACGACGGGCACGCCCACCCTGCCGCAGATCTGGCGAAGGGCGCGCGCATCCTCCTCGTCCGCGACGGCGACGCGCACGATGTCGCAGCCGGCGTCCCGCAGGGAGAGAATTTGAGCGACGCTTTCCTCCACGTCGCTCGTCTTTGTCGTCGTCATGCTCTGGACGGCGATATTGCCGCCGCCCAACAGGACATTGCCCACCCGTACCTGACGGATCATTTCGCCTTCTCCTCCTGGTTCTTGCGCTCCATCATCTGCTGCAATTCCGCCATGAAGGAGGAGATGTCCTTGAAGGAGCGGTACACCGAGGCATAGCGCACGTAGGCGACCTCGTCCAGTTCCTTGAGCCCTTCCATGACCATTTCGCCGATCGCCTTGGAAGTGACCTCCTGTTCCATGGAGTTGTAGATCTTCTTGGCGACGGACTCGGCGAGCGCGTCGATCTTTTCGATGGGCACGGGGCGCTTCTCGCACGCCTTGATGATGCCGCGCTTGATCTTGCCCAGATCGAACGCCTGACGCGTCCCGTCGTTCTTGACGACGAGAATGGGCGCGACCTCGATGGTCTCGTATGTCGTGAACCGCCTGCCGCAGCCCATACACTCGCGGCGGCGGCGGATGGTACGCTCGTCGTCCGCCGAGCGTGAATCGATGACCTTGCTCTCCGTGCAGTTGCAGTACAGGCAGCGCATAATCCCCTCCGAATCCCGCCAAACAAAGCCCCCGGGAGCGCGCCCTCCGCAGGTGCATTTTGCCGCCCCGATGCTTTGCCATGGCATATCTTGTGTTTGTATTTGGAACATTATACCACATTTGATACACTTTGTAAAGGGTTTGCGCGGAAAAAACCAAACGACGCGGCCATGACGGGACAGAACACCCATCGCATCCCGAAAAAGTACCGCGACAGACAAAAGCGCCGCCTGCGGAAAAGCGTGACGCCGCGACAGACAAAAGTGCCCGCCGAAAGCATAAGCTTCCGGCGGGCGCCAAAGATGCAATTGAAAGAAAGGCCGATCAGATCCTTGCGACGCCCGTGCGGCGCGCCGCCGCCTTGACCGCTTCCGCGACCGCGTCCTTGACGGCGGGGTGGAAGGAATCGGGAATGATATAATCGGGGCGGAGTTCGCTCTCCGGGATAACGCCTGCGATCGCCTCTGCCGCAGCGATCTTCATCTCGTCGTTGATGTCGCTCGCGCGCACGTCGAGCGCACCGCGGAAGATGCCGGGGAACGCCAGAACGTTGTTGATCTGGTTGGGGAAGTCGCTCCTGCCCGTGCCCATGATGCGCACGCCCGCCGCCTTTGCCTCATCGGGCATGATCTCGGGAACGGGGTTCGCCATTGCAAAGATGATGGGATCGGGCGCCATGCTTTTGACCATGTCCGCCGTCAGGCTGCCGGGTGCGGAGACGCCGATGAATACGTCCGCGCCCTTGATGACCTCGGCAAGGCTGCCCGCCTTCTTCTCGAGGTTGGAGATCTTCGCCATCTCCGCCTTGATCTCGTTGAGCCCTTCGCGGCCCTCGTAGATCGCGCCCTTTCTGTCGCAGAGGATGACCTTTTTCAGCCCTCTGCTCATGAGCAGCTTGGTGATCGCGATGCCCGCGGCGCCCGAGCCGTTGACGACGACGGAGAGATCCTCCATCTTCTTGCCGACGAGCTTCAACGCATTGATCATTGCAGCGAGCGTGACGACGGCGGTGCCGTGCTGGTCGTCGTGGAAGATCGGGATGTCGCACACCTCTTTGAGGCGCTTTTCGATCTCAAAGCAGCGGGGCGCGGAGATGTCCTCGAGGTTGATGCCGCCAAAGCTGCCAGCGATGAGGGAGACCGTCTTGACGATGTCGTCCACGCTCTTGCTGCGCACGCACAGGGGGAACGCGTCGACGTCGCCGAAGGTCTTGAAGAGCGCGCACTTGCCCTCCATGACAGGCATGCCCGCTTCGGGACCGATGTCGCCCAGCCCCAGGACCGCGGTGCCGTCCGTGATGACCGCGACGAGGTTGGCGCGGCGGGTGTAGACGTAGGAAAGGTCGACGTCCTTGCTGATCTCAAGGCAGGGTTCCGCGACGCCGGGCGTATAGGCGACGGCGAGTTCCTCGCGGTTGGTGATGGGCGCGCGCGTGACGACTTCGATCTTGCCCTTCCACTCCTTGTGCTTGTCCAATGCATACTGTTTCTTGTCCATAGTGATACGTTACCTCTGCGAAATTTTATTTTCAGATCCCGAGGGTGTCCATGAACGCCCTGATCTTGGTTGCCGTGTTGTGCAGGTTCTCCATTTCGTCCTGCGTGAAGTCGTACATGAGCTTGCCCGCAACGCCCTCGTCGCCGACAAAGGACGGAACGCTGATCGCGACGTTACCGATGCCGTAGTAGTCGTCGAGCAAAGAAGTGACGCTGAAAATGCTGCGCCTGTTCTTGAGGACGGTCGCCGCAAGTTCCGCCACGATGGCGGCGATGGCGTAGTTGGTCACGCCCTTGCGCTTGATGACCTGCGCGCCCGAGGAGACGGTCTCGCGCATGACCTCGTCCTTATCCAGCAGGATGCCCTTCTTTTCGCAGAAGGAATCCAGCCGCATGCCCGAGACGTGTACCGAGCTCCACACCGCGAACTGCGCTTCGCCGTGCTCGCCCGCCGTATAGCCGTGAATGTTGCGGATATCCGCATTGATCTTGGTGCTCAGGAAGTAACGGAAGCGCGCGCTGTCCAGCACGGTACCCGTGCCGAACACCCGCCCGATGGGAAGGCCGCTCTCCTTCTGGATGAGATAGGTGATCACGTCCACAGGGTTGGAGACGACCATGATCGCGCCGCCGTTGTAGTATTTCATGATATTGGCGGTCACGTCGCGCGCGATGGAGATATTCTTGTTGGCAAGATCAAGGCGCGTCTCGCCCGGCTTTCTGCCGACGCCCGCCGTGATGACGATGAGGTCGCTGTCCACAATGTCCGAATAGTCGCCGCTGTAGATGTTCATCGTGCCCATTGTGATGAGGCCGTGGCTGATATCCATCGCCTCGCCTTCCGCCTTCTCCTTGTTGACGTCGATGATGACGATCTCCGCACAGAGGCGCTGGGTCGCGATGGAGAACGCACAGGCGGCGCCGACTGCTCCGGCGCCGATAATACTGATCTTGGTAGGTTTTCTTTCCATAATGCTTTCCTGTCCTTCCTGTATTGTGTCCTATAGATTTCCGTTTCAGCCCGAATTTTGCCGAAACTCGGGTACGATACCATTATAGCACAAATTCACCGCACAAGACAAGGGTTTTGAGAACATTTCCTACAAAAAAAATCGACGCCGCAGACGGCTTACCCGGCATCGCCGTCGCCACCGCGCCCAGCACAATGAACGCAAGGCCGATCGGCACTTCTGCTGATATTAGATTTGAAGTTGACCCCATTGTCAAGGCATCAAAAGAGGATGAGAAATTCCCATCCCCTTTCGAATGATACATGCTACCGCTCTAATCCTCTAAATGAAAATTATTTCTCATTTTTTGCTTTAATTCCTCAATCGGGCAGATATCAACCAAAATTTTCTCTCTGTTAGCACTATACTCTAACGTCAGTTTTTTCATATCACCCACCGTATGAAACAAGAAACAGACCGAATAGGGGTTTCCTTTCGCATGAAACCTGAGTTTTACCTCACAATCGGAGATATCCGTCCACTTCCAGACATACCGCCTCCGCAGAACGCGATAGGAGATCGTCTGATCGTCAAAATACACCTTGGGATTCCATGCAAAAAACGATAACACAATTGACAATAATAAGGATATAATCATTGCAATTCCAACCCACAATGATGGAACAATCTGTTGCATTGTATATGCCGCAAGACATATAATTGCTACTAAAAATATGCCCCAATGCACCAATACTGCAAGTCCCGGATTTTTATACATCGCCCTCTTCATGATACAAAACCTCAATAGTACTGCTCTATCGTTTCGACCGCGCCCGTCTCGTCGTCGGCAAACGTATATGTGACCCGCTCGCCTTCCGTCTTTTGTCCGACAAAGCGCATGGGTTTCCCGTCGCGGAAGGGCCATTCCGCCTCCTGCACCCAACGCGGATAATGCCGCCCCTCGATATGAAACGCCTCTTTTATCTTCTTGCGGCACAGAGCGGCTCGCCTGGATGCAGGAAGTTCCTGCGGCAAGGAAGGGAAGATGACCGCTTCCAGATAGCGCACCGCCGAATCCCCCGCCGCATATTCGGGCACCGCGTCCAATGAAAACCGATGTTCTTCTTCGTATTTGCAATATTTCGCCTGCTCCCTGCCCGCGCCGACAAACAGACGGTAGACAAAATCATACAGTTGCGCCCTCCTGAAAAAGACGTTGGCGCACCGCCCAATCCAATCCATGTATTTTTCAGGCATATCCAGGGGCGGGTTCAGCCTTTCCCATGCGCCGCGCGTTACGGCCTCGTTATAGAGATCGTCAAGACATTGCCGCAATCCTGCTTGCCTTTGATACACCTGCAAAAAGGGCTCGCACCCGATCTCACCCGATAAAAACCGTTGAACAAATGCCTCGTTCTCATTCACCATAGAAAGCCCCAAAAAATATCAGAAAAACCTGATCTCTTGGTTTATTCAAAGTGATCGACACGCTACTCCTCCCGGCTGTACAGCCGCGCCCATCGGACGGCGATCAGTCGGCGTCAGTCATACCGCCTTGCCGTTTTCGTCCTCGATCGTCGGACGGAAATATAATTGATTGTAGTTTTGATCGACTTCCCATGGATAGCAAAATATCCTCAGGGTATATTTGATCTCCCAGCGCTGTCCTTCATGTACTTTCTCAAGCCGATCTCATGGACGAAGCGGAAAAATTTCCCCTGCGTGAACGTTTCGGGCAGCGATTCAAGTTTTCGCGCAAATTCTTCTGCCTGGCTATCCTCACACGACAGAAACCATGACTGGACCGCGGGTTTTACCATGGCGCCCGACTGCTCAAATTGTCTCTGTTTCGCAGGATTTTCGCGGAACAGGGTCTCGATTTCCTCCAGTTTTTCGGGCGATGCCTTTTCGCACCAGAATACGTGACACCAGTCCGTTCCGTTCTGAAATTTCATTTTGGCGGTAAATCCCTTTTTTAAGAGAAGCACATATCCGTTTTCCTTGCGGTCGAAGTAGCTCATCCTGATGTCCGTGACCAGCCAGCAGCCTGCCATCTGCGAACTTACGACCCAATCGCCGACCGAAATCCCCTTCCGATCCAATAAATCCATCGCCGACCTCCTTACTTTTGCCACTCATGAAAACAGATGCAGGAATACGCGAAGGTCAAAGCCCTTATCTTCCGCATCCCTCTCTTTTGTCCGCCGAGCCGATTCATTCCCTGAAAGAGAGGCAAAACCGCGCCCCATTCAAATCCTCGTGCGTCAATACGTACGTCCAACAAAAGCTGTCATCGAACAGATAAATATCTTCGGGCAGGGTATGCTGTATGCTCCTGAATTCATCTGCCGTGACGAGCAAAACGCTCTTCTTGGGATATTTCCAGTAATCGGGAATATAGATATAGTCCTTGGAATGAATATCCCACATGATATAAAAACGATCTTGCAGGGAAAGACGGCGCAATATCTCCTCTTCCGAAATCAGAACGGGGTCTTTCAGCGCGTCCCACAGATAACCCAGATAACACATGCCGTCCGAGCACGCAAAGGGCTTGGATATGCTTTGCGTATAAACCTCGCCCTCCTGATCGATAAACGCTTCAATAAAGCGACTCCGCAAGCAATCCGCCTGCTCTCCCTCGACGATCCTCACAGCAGCTCCTCCTCTTTTGTCAATCGTTTGATCATACCGACTCTATGCGGCAGATATTCGCGCCGGCATCGCCAGTCATCATTATAAGATACATGAGGAAAACTGTCAATACACAAAAGAAAATCCGAACGCAGTTCCCAATGCCGTCTGGCAGCTCCATAAAACGCCGCCCGCCGCGCTCAAGCGCGGCGGGCGGCATGGTCCAAACGACTATTCGACCGGCTTTCCGTCCGGTGCGACTTCCACGAGATCGGATGCCTCCCGCTCGCGGGGCAGCGCCTTCTTTTCGGAGGAAAATCCCCTGCCGCGCACTTCGGATACGACGCTGAACATGAGGAAGGCGTCCGGGTCGATCTTCTGAATGGCGTTCCGAAGGCGCACGACCTCGCGGTTGTTGACGATGGTCAGCAAAACATAGCAATTCTCCTGCAAAAAGCCCGTCTTGCCGTACAACATGGTGACGCCGCGGTTGAGATCGTTTAAGATCATCAATCTGATCTCGCGGTACTTGCGGGAGATGATCTTGACCTGCGTGCGCTTTAAGCCGACGGGCGAGACGACGTCCACGAGCAGCGCGGCGATCAGCGTGATGAGAATACCGTAGAGCACCGTCTCGAGTGTGACGTCCGCCACGAGCTGGATGAGGACGATGGTAATATCCAGCGCCCACATGGTCACGACGATGGGCACGCCGAAGAGCTTATTGAGGATGAGCGGCGGAATATCCGTGCCGCCCGTACTCGCACCGACGCGCACGACGATGCCGATCCCCACGCCGAACAAAAGCGCCCCGAAAAACGCCGCAAGGAGCGGATCGTTCTGCGCGATGATGTGCCCCGTGGACTGCACATACAGGTTGTTGAGCTGGGTGTGCATCGCCATGAACGAGGGATACAGGAGCGTTCCCGCAAGGGTCGCCGCCGCAAAGCGCTTGCCGAGGAAGATCGCGCCGACGATGAACAGGATGATGTTGGCGATGTAGACAGTCGCCGTCACCGCCCATTCGGTGCCCGGGTTTTCCGCGCCCAGCAGGTTGCGGACAAAGATGCCCACGCCCGTCGTCCCGCCCATGACGAAGCCGTGCGGCACGATGAAGTACGCGCTCCCCGCCGACGCGACGCAGTTACCGACGATGACGATGAGCCAATAGACCAGGAAACGTTTGACCTGTCTCGGCGTCGGTTTTTCAAAATGTAGTTTCATTGCTCACTCCGTGATATGATAGCCGATTGCATATATGCACATTTGTGCATTTTCTATTATAGCAAAGTACACGCCGCCTTTCAAGGGGTTTTGGCCCCTCTTGCAAAATTTTTTTGCGGCCGGTGCGAGAAAGGCACGCCGTCACGGGAACAGTCGCACGGCGCATACAATGTAATACGGCGCTCTGCCGCAACGGCGCAGCGCCGAATTTCTTACCATACGAGGTCTGATATGTGCAATTCCTGTTGTCAATCGTGCTGCGGCTGCCAGGGCAGTCTTGCAAGTGCGCTTGCCAATCTCTTTGATACCGGATGCGACTGTTCCTGCAACAATTTCAGTTGCTGCAACAGCGGACGCAACCGCTCCTCAGGCAACTGCGGCTGCAACAATGCTTCTGCCATCTCAAACGGCAACCGCTCCGGAGGCTCGGGCTGCGGCAACTCCTGTAGCGGACAGAACCGCTCGGGCTGCTGGAATTCCTGCAATTCCTGCAACGGCTGGAACCGCTCGGGCTGCTGGAATTCCTGCAATTCCTGCAACGGCTGGAACCGCTCGGGCTGCGGATGCTCCGACGGCGGCTTTGGTCTGAATACGGGCGGCTTCGGTTCGTGCAGTTCCTGCAACGCCTGTTCGGACGCCTACTACGCCCGCCAGTACGCCCTTACCTATTGTTGCTTCTGCGAGTGAGCTGCCGCGCTCCGCCCGCACATGGAAAACGCAGGGAATTTTCCCTGCGTTTTGCTCTCTTTATTTTGCATATTCGACGCTGCGGAATTCGCGGATGACGTTGACTTTGATCTGTCCGGGATATTCCAGCTCCGCCTCGATCTTCTTGGCGATGTCCTTGGCGAGGAAGAGCGCCTTGGCGTCGTCCACCTGATCGGGCTTGACGATGACGCGCACCTCTCTGCCCGCCTGAATGGCGTAGCTCTTGTCCACGCCCTGGAAGCTTGCGGCGATCTCCTCCAGTTTTTCCAGACGCTTGACGTAGTTGGAGCCCGTTTCCCTTCTCGCGCCCGGGCGCGCACCCGAGATGGCGTCCGCCGCCTGCACGAGCACCGCTTCGATGGTCTTGGGTTCGACGTCGCCGTGGTGCGCCATGATGGCGTTGACGATCATCGCGTTCTCCTTGTACTTCTTGGCGAGATCCGCGCCGATCTGGATGTGCGTGCCCTCCTGCTCGTGATCGACTGCCTTGCCGATGTCGTGCAGAAGCCCCGCGCGCTTGGCGAAGTTGACGTCCAGCCCCAGCTCCTGCGCCATGAGCCCCGCGAGGTTGGCAACCTCGATGGAGTGCTTGTACACGTTCTGTCCGTAGCTGGTGCGGAACTTGAGCCTGCCGATGAGCTTGATGAGTTCGGGATGCAGCCCGAAGATGCCCACTTCGAACATGGCGTTCTCGCCCGCCGCCTTGATCTGCTGGTCGAGTTCCTTGGTGACCTTTTCCACCGTCTCCTCGATGCGGGCGGGATGAATTCTGCCGTCGGCGATGAGGCGCTCGAGCGTCAGGCGCGCGATCTCCCTTCTGACGGGGTCGAAGCCCGAGAGGATGACGACCTCGGGCGTATCGTCGATGATGAGCTCGATGCCGGTCGCGTTCTCGATGGCGCGGATGTTCCTGCCCTCGCGCCCGATGATGCGCGCCTTCATGTCGTCATTGGGCAGCGGAACGACGGACACGGTCACTTCGGACGCGTGGTCTGCCGCACAGCGCTGGATGGCGAGCGTGACGATGTTCTTTGCGTTGAGGTCCGCCTCCTCCTTCGCCTGCTGTTCGAGGTTTCGAACCTGAACGGCGACGTCGCGGCGGGTCTCGTCCAAAATCTCCTCGGTGAGGAGTTTCTTCGCCTCCTCCTTGGTGAGCTGCGAGACGCGCTCCAACTCCTGGACCATGAGTTCGTGCTGGTGGGACAGCACTTCCTGCTTCTTGGAGACATCCTCCAGACGCTTATTCAGGTTTTCCTTCTGCGCGTCCAGCGACTCGTTCTTCTTGTTGAGCTCCGCTTCCTTGCGCTCGAGGGCGTCCTCCTGCTTGTTGAGACGGGCTTCGATGCGCTGCTGTTCGGCGCGCTTCTCCTTCATCTCCTGTTCAAAATCGTTTCTTCTTTTGAGTTCCTGTTCCTTTGCCTCTAAAATGGATTCCTTTTTGATGCGCTTTCCTTCCGCGCGCGCCTCGGAGAGCATCTCCTCCACGCGCTTGCTCGTTTCATCGAGCTTTTGTTCCGCTTTCTTCTTGGAAATTCTCTTCAGGACGTACCAGGTGACGCCGAACGCCGCACCGGCGCCGACGAGGAGCAGCACGACCATCAGGCCGACCGCAAGACCGACGTCCATCGTAGCAAGGAGCAGGCTGCCGAAATGTTCCATAACAGCCTCCCTGTATTGATTTGACTCTATCCATAGTGCCCGCGTAGGGGGCATGATACGACATTGTCTTTTGTATTATACAATATCTTGGGCGCAGCTGTCAATCTCTTGACGGAAATTTTTATATTTTCTTTTCCGGTACTTTTCACATTTTAAATCAGCCGTCCCCGCAACAGCCGGCGCTCCTATCGCCGGTACGCCAACCCATCGACGGCAGCGCTCCGCACGGATCCCGATCGGCATGAAACGTTTCGGCGCAACAAGCCGTCACCTTCTGCCGTGACAATCTTTTTATTCGTCATGCACCGTTATGATACACCGCTGCTTCGCAACATTTCTTATGAAAAAATGCGGTGAAATCTCAAAAAATGCGCTCACAAAAGCGTTGCAAGACGCGTCCGTTGTGGTATAATTGAATCAAAGATAATAAAGGAGTAAACCTTTATGAGCTACCTGACTTTGGAGCATGTGGGAAAGCAGTACCATTCGGGCGACATCACCGTAGACGCCCTGAAAGACGTCTCTTTTTCGCTGGAGAACGGTGAATTTGCCGTCGTGCTCGGCTCCTCCGGCGCGGGCAAGACCACCCTTTTGAACCTGCTGGGCGGCATGGATAAGGCAACTTGCGGCACGATCGATCTGGACGGCAAGAACGTCACCGCCCTGGATAAGCGCGGGCTGACCAACTACCGCCGCACGGACATCGGCTTTGTCTTTCAGTTCTACAACCTGATGCCCAATTTAACGGCGCTTGAAAACGTCGAGATCGCGGTCGAGATCTGCAAGAATGCGCGCGACCCGCGCGAAGTGCTCGACGAAGTGGGACTTTCGGAGCGGCTCAACAACTTCCCCGCGCAGCTCTCGGGCGGCGAACAGCAGCGCGTCTCCATTGCGCGCGCACTCGCCAAGAACCCCAAGCTGCTTCTCTGCGACGAGCCAACGGGCGCGCTCGACTACGTCACGGGCAAGGTCATCTTAAAACTTCTGCACGACGTCTCCAAGGAGCAGCACAAGCCCGTCATCGTCGTCACGCACAACGCGGCGCTCAAGGACATGGCAGACAAAGTCATTCACATCAAGAGCGGCATGATCGAGGCGATCGAAGAGAACGCGCATCCCATGCCCATCGAGGACATCGAGTGGTGAGCGTATGAGAACATATTTAAAGACGCTTTGGCGCATGTTCCGCCGCCACTACGCCCGTCTCATCTCCATCATCCTCATGGTGGTCGTGAGCGTCGGACTGACTTCGGGCATCGGCATGGCGACGGACAAGATCGATCACTCTATCTCCGATTTTCACGCGCAGCAGAATATGAGCGACCTCATCCTGATGAACACCGAGGGCGCGTTCACCGAGGACGATCTTGCCCTGCTCCAAGAGCGTTACGGCGCGGAGAACGTGCTGCGCGGCGGCTTTCTGGAATTTGAAGTTTCGGACGGCACGGCGGTCGTCAACGATACCGAACTGACGCTGACGGGCGTTCCGGACGGCATCGTGCGCGTCTACATTTATGACTGCGACGACCCCGCGGACGTGGGCATCAACGAGTTTGGCGAGATCACCCGCTTTGACGCGGACCATACGGAGGGCGCGATCGCAGTGTACACCGAGCGCGGCACGACGCAGTTCCCCGAAAAGACGCAGACCGAGCGCTATACCCTCTCCGCGACGATGACCGAGCATCTGACGGAGTATGAGTATTCCGGCATGACGCTGGAAGCCGACCTCGACGTGACCATTCCCCTTTCGCAGGAATACTACCTCGCGGGGACGGTGTACAACCCGCAGCATATGGCGGTGCGCGACGACGTCAGCTTCACCGAGGTCGAGGGCGAGGAGGACGAATACGAGCCGCTCTCCGCGATCTACTATGTGTTCGGCGACCTCGTCGACGTGACCGTGGAGGCGAGCGTCAAGGGAATAGTGACTGTGCCGATTCCCGGCATGGATCCGCAGCAGATCGACACCACGCAGGAAGAACACGTTCAGATCGCCGCAACGGAGCTGCTTAACCAGATCTATATTACCCTGCCCGAGGAAGACTCTCTGCTCTTCTCCGCAGGATATAATGCGGACGTCGATGCGGAGGTCTCCGCCATGGAAACGCTGTTTGCCGACCGGTACGCGGACGGGACGATCGAGACGCTGACGATGGAGGAAAATTATTCCTTCCGCTCCTTCCATGAATACAGCGGCAAGATCCTTGGCATCGGCATCGTGCTGATGGTCGTGTTCCTCTTTGTCACCGTGCTGGTGGTGCTCTCCACCGTCACAAGACTGTTGGATGAGGAGCGCTCGCAGATCGCCTGCCTGATGACGCAGGGCTATTCCCATGCCCGCATCATCGCAAAATATCTGCTCTTCGCCTTCATCGGCACCGCGATCGGCGGCGTGGGCGCATACTTCGCGGGACTGGGTGTCGCGCGCATGATCTACGTCAACTTTGAATGGGAATATGTGCTGCCCGCCTGCTCCTCCAATATTGCGATCGGCTTCTTTATCGGCACATTTGCACTCATCCTCCTGTCCACGCTCATTGCGACGGCGGTCGCGGGACACAAGCTCACCTGCCAGCAGCCCGCCGACCTGCTGCGTCCCAAAGTCCCTAAGCGCGGCAAAAAAGTGTTTTTAGAGCGCATCCCCCTCATCTGGAACAGGCTCTCCTTCAAATACAAGTCCACCATGCGCAACGTACTGCGCTTCTTCGGAAGATTCCTGATGACCGTCGTCTCCGTCGCCTGCTCGACGGCGCTGGTGCTCGCGGGCTTTGCCATCCTCGACTGCTGCCTCTTCCAGGACATCGGCGGCACGGCGATGATCGGCATTTCCATCATCGTGCTTGCGTTTGCGGCGCTGCTCAACTTTGTCGTGACCTACACGCTGACCAATATCAACATCAGCGAGCGCGAGCGCGAGCTGGCGACTTTAATGGTGCTGGGCTATCAGGACAACGAGGTCGCGGGCTATATTTACCGCGAGATCTACATCACGAGCGGCATCGGCATTTTGTTCGGGCTGCCCCTCGGCGCGCTCGTCTGCCAGTTCATCTTCGTTGTCATGGGCTTCGGGTCTGTGCCGGGCATTTCCTGGTTCGTGTGGATCCTCGCGCCCGTGCTCTCCATTATCTTTACTGTCCTCGTTACGCTCATGCTGCGGCACAAGATCGTCCGCATCGACATGAATGAATCGCTCAAGGCAATCGAATGATCAGACGAAATATGCGCGCCGCGCTTTCTGCGCGGCGCGCATGCTTTTTGCCGTGAAAAAGTTGTCTTTTGGAAAAAGACGTGATATACTTCTTGCAAGGAGGCATCTATGGAACAATTCTGGGAGACGCTGCGGCAGATCGGCAACGACTTCGTGCAGAACACGGGACTGGCCATCGTGCGCACGATCGCCTTTTTCGTACTGGGGCTGGTCGTCATCCGCATCATGCAGGTCATCGCGCGCGCGACGACTTTAAAGAGCCGTAAGCTGGATAAATCGGCGTCCACGTTTATCGTCTCGCTCATCACCGTCGTACTCTATGTCGCGCTCGCCGTGCTCGTCGTCAGCTCGCTGGGTTTTTCGACCGCGGGCATCATCGCGGCATTCTCCGCCGTTGCGCTCGCCGTCGCGCTCGCGCTCAAGGACAGCCTTGCAAGCCTTGCAAACGGCGTCATCATCATCTTTACCAAGCCCTTCAAGAAGGGCGACTATATCTGCATCGACGGTCTGGAGGGACTGGTGCAGGACATCCGCCTGTTCAACACCAAGTTGCTGACGTACAGCAATGAGGAGGTGATCGTCCCCAACAGCGAAGTGCTGGGCAACAAGCTCATCAACTACACCTCCATGCCCCTGCGCCGCGTCGTCATCGACTTCCCCGTCCCCTACTCTGCCGACGTGGAGGAGATCAAAAAGTTCCTGTTAAAGGGCGTGGAGGCCTACCCCTACGCCGTCAACATGCCCGCGCCGAGCGTCGTCCTGCTGGACTATGAGGACAGCACGCTCAAGCTCTCCCTGCGCGCGTGGGGAGAGAACGAGCACTACTGGGACCTCTATTTTGACCTCAGGGACATGATCCTGCGCGAACTGCGCGCACACGGCATCGCCAATCCCTTCCCGCAGCTGGAAGTCAGCCTGCGCGAAAAGTCCGCCACTGCGGACGGTACTCCCGCGCCCGCCGTGGCAAGCCAAGCAGGCAGCGCGCCCGCGCGCAGCCCCGCGCCCCAAGAGGACGCGGGAAAGGAGGTGTAAGATGAATGTATTTCTTCTCACGCAGGCGGCAGAGGACCTCGCCGGAACGGGCGGCTCGGACATCATGCGTCTGGTCATCGAGTATATCGCCTATGCCGTCGTCATCATCGTGGGCATCATCATTCTGCTCGCGTTCCGCCGCGCCTCCCGTCCGCCCAAGCATACGGAGCTGAAAAAGCAGCTGGAGAGCTTCTCCGACGACCTTGCGTCCGTACACGATCAGGCGCAGCGCGGCGTGCTTCCCCGCCTGCGGTTCATCAAGCTCGTTTCCAAACTCACCTACCGCGCCGACAAGCTCGCCTTTACGGTGGACGGCATGGCGGAAAAGGAGCGGGACGGCGACCTTGCGGCGCTTGCCACGCTCCTGGAGCAAGCGCACACCGAGCTTTCCGCCTACCGCTACGGCACGCACGACGCGGGCGACTTCGCCCCCATGGAGACAGCACGACACAAGCTTACAGAGGCGATCGGACTGCTCACGCGCATCATCGAGCGCGACAAAAAACTCTCCGCCAAGCGGGCTTAGCGCCCTTGCACAATGCGGATATTCATCAAGCATAATCGATCTGCATACCATGTGCAGACAAGCTTCTTACGGGGGCGGCGCTTTTTCAAAGCGCCGCCGCGTACCTGCATAGAAACATGCATGACCGCACAAACGAGCGCGCCGCCGCGGAGAAATCCGCGGCGGCACGCTCATTTTTTTTGGAAATGCGGCGCAAAAAATTCCTAAGACGCTTGCAAACTGTCTGTAAGTGTGCTATACTAATTGCGTCACGTAAACTTAATATAAATCCATAGGTGCGAAATATGGCATTTCGTATCTCTTTTGCCTATGGATTTAGGTTTGCGTGACAACAAATCGGAGATACTACATGCAGGGCGTG
>CALVWM010000003.1 GCA_944367185.1 uncultured Clostridia bacterium
GCCTGTCATTATTTCGCAATATCTCAAAAATCTGGTTAATTGTGTATTTTTCGTTTGACAAGTCTTTTCCCCTTAAGGTATTTTGTCTTATCTTTTTCAATTTATAAGAATAAGAAATCGTGTAGATTACGTCGTCTGGCGCAGGATATGCTTGGATTGCAGGTAGATAATCTGCGTTTTCTGGCGCGGATGCGCAATGCGATCGAGCAGAACTTCCAGCAGCTTTTTCCCCAGTCCCGTCTTGTCCACGTTAAATGTCGTGAGCGGCGGTTCGCACTTTTTGGATTCCGGAAGATTGTCAAATCCCGAGACGAGAATGTCCCGCGGGACTTTCTTGTGCAAGAGTCCGAGCGCGTTGATGACTGCCGCTGCAATGGTATCGTTGGCGCAGATAAAGTATTCCGGAAGAGGCATGTCCGCGAGGGCCTTTTTCAGTTCTTCCGGGTCGCCATAGGGGAAGGAGTCCTTTTCGATAAAGGAGTAATCGGCATTGTATTCCAGACCCGCCAAAAAAATCGCCTCGCGCATGGCAAGGAAGCGCTCGTAGAACGAAGTGCAGTGCGTATAGTCGCCGATAAATCCGAAGTGTCGGATTCCGCGCTCGCGGATGAGCGTAAGACAGAGATTTTTAATGGAGGAAAAGCTCTCCGGCATGACGATATCGTAGTTGCCCATGACGGAGAGATAGATGGGGAAGTCAAAAAAGACGGTGGGATATCCGAGCGAGATAAGCCGCGGGACATAGTCGGCGCTGAACAGTTCCATGCAGATGATGCCGTCCACCTCGTTCTCGTGCAGATATTCGACGAGGCGGTCGAAAAAGGAGGACTTGGTCGTGGTGAACTGCAGCAGCTCGATATTTTGTGCCTCGTCCAGCGCCAGTTCAATGCCGCGCACAACGTGGATGAAGAATGTCATCGTCATCAGGTGCTTGGAGGTGATCAGCACGATGCGGCGATGGCGCTGTTCTTCCTGCGTGGAGGCAACGGACGCATAGCTTTTATATCCCATCTCGATCGCGGCGGAGAGCACCCGTTCGCGCGTGCGCGGAGGCACATATTGCCCGTTGAGCGCCTTGGAGACGGTATTGCGGGAAAGGGAAAGCGCATCGGCGATATCCTGTACAGTGATCCGTTCTTTTTTTGACATTTTCCCTCCCTCCTTGCATGGTTTGATTATACCATAGAGAAAAGAAATGTCAATATTTTTTTGGATTTTTGCACAAATTTCAGCGCATAATTTGTGCAAATGTAAAAATTTGTTAGAAATTTTCTCACAAATCTTGACGGTTCTTCACAGAGAAATATAATGGAATCAAGCAAAAGCCACGTGGAAATCAAAACAGAATAAGGGAGGTAAGTGAATGAAAGAGAGGTTGCGAGAGGCGCAGGGCGAACAGGCATTCGACGGCGTTGATCAGACAACCGGAGCAGTGGGAGAAGCCATGAGCGGTCAGGTCGCGGAAAAGGCGCGCCTGGCGGACAAATTCAGAAGAAGTCGCTTTGCGCGCAATTTCAAGCGCAACTGGACGTATCTGCTCTTCCTCATACCGGCGGTCGTGGTCACGTTCATCTTTGCCTATATCCCTATTTACGGGATCCTGATCGCCTTTCAGGACTACATGCCGGGCGATTCCATCCTCAACGGGTATTGGATCGGATTTCAGAACTTCGAAGAATTTTTTGGGAACTATGTATTCTGGGACCTGATGATCAACACATTCCTGCTGTGCATTCTGGGCTTTATCATCGGTTTCCCGCTTCCCATCATCGTTGCGCTCATGCTCAATTCGACCAAGAACAAGAAGCTGAGCAAATTTTTACAGACGCTCTTCAACGGGCCGCACTTTATTTCGCTTGTCGTGCTCGTCGGTATGCTCTATCTGTTCTTCGGCAGATACGGGCTTGTCAACAACATTATCGAGAGCGTGGGCGGCGAACGCTATTCTTTCTTTTTGGAATCGGAGGCGTTCCGCCCTATGTATATTCTTTCCAGCAACTGGCAGGATTTTGGCTGGAGCTCCATCGTGTATCTGGCGGCGCTCTCGGGTGTCGATCAGTCGCAGCACGAGGCGGCCACCATTGACGGGGCATCGCGTTTCCAGCGCGTTCTGCACGTTGATTTCCCTGCGATCGCACCCATCGTCTCCGTCATGCTCATCATGTCCATCGGCGGTCTGATGGGCGTCGGATATGAAAAGGTGCTCCTGATGCAGACGGACGGTAACCTCGTGACCAGCGAGATCATTGCAACTTACGTCTATAAACAGGGCATCCAGAATCTTCGGCAGGGATATGCGACCGCCGTCGGTCTGTTCAACTCGGTGATCAATCTTGTATTGCTCATCATCGCGAATACCGTTTCCAAGCGGTTCTCCGAGAATTCGCTGTTCTGACAGGGGGGAAGTTATGAAAGAAAGTACCATCAACGAAACGATGTCCCCCGCGGCCCATCAGGCGGCAAAACCCCGCCGCAGAAAAGTCAAGGAGAGCAGGGGCGACCGCATCTATTATGCCATCGTCTATACCATTCTCATCCTGCTTGCGCTCATTGTCATTTATCCGCTCTACTTTGTCGTCATTGCCTCCTTCTCGAGCGCGGACGCGGTGCTCGCGGGCAGAGTGTTCCTCTATCCCGTCGATATCGACTTCACGGGTTATATTCGCTGCTTTGAGCGGATGGATATCTGGATCGGCTACGGCAATACCATCTATTATACGATCTCTTACACCGTGCTGAGCGTCCTGTTCACCGTGACGGCGGCATGGGCGCTCTCCAGAAAGACGCTTCCCTTCCGGAAATTCTGGATGATCTTCTTCACGATCACGATGTTCTTCGGCGGCGGGCTCATCCCGTTCTACAAGGTGGTGAGCGACCTGGGACTCATCAACAACCCGCTCTCCGTCATCCTGCCCGGTACGGTCTCGGCGTGGAATTTGTTCATGGCAAAGACCTTCTTCCAGACGGGCGTGCCGGACAGCATCGTGGAGGCGGCGGAACTGGACGGCGCAAACCGCGCAAGGCTGTTTGTTTCGGTCATCCTTCCGCTCTCCATGCCCATTGTGGCGGTGCTCGCGCTGTACTACGCGGTGGGGCAGTGGAACAGCTACTTCAATGCGATGATCTTCCTGCAGGATTCCAATTATTATCCCCTGCAGCTCGTCCTTCGTGAGATCCTCATCGCATCCGAATCGACGACGGGCGGCAGCGGCGAGACCATTCTCGAGCAATTCCGCCTCGCCAACCAGCTCAAGTACGTCAGCGTCATCATCTCGAGCCTTCCTGTGTTCTGTATCTACCCGTTCGTGCAGAAGTTCTTCGCGCAGGGCGTCATGGTCGGCTCGCTCAAGGATTAAAAGGAAAAATTACAAGATCAATGATTGATAAGGAGTAAAACGATGAAAAAAACGATTGCAGCCATTGCGCTGTGCTGCGCCGCGGCGATCACGCTCTCGGCGTGCGGCGGCGGAGACAACAGAGAAAACAATTCCGTCGAAGCGCTCGTGGAAAAGTACGAGTACCAGTGGGAGGACACTTCGGCGCCCATCGTCAATGAACTGGGTGCGCAGGAACTTTCCTTCCATATCTATTCCTCCAAGAACGCGACGGCGAAGGACTACAACGACATGGACATCATGCAGATGCTCTATGAGGACACCAACGTGTTCGTCGACTGGGAGAACGTCTCCGAGTCGGTGTACGCGGAGCAGAAGAACCTCATCTTCGGCAATTCCAACAACCGTCCCGACGCCGTCTACCATGCAGGCATGTCCGCGAGCGAGATCATCCGCTACGCGAGCAGAAACGTGCTGCTTCCCATCAGCGACTATCTGGAGTATATGCCCAACTTCAGCCGCATCTTAGAGGAGCGCCCCGATATCCGCCAGCAGATCACCAACGTGGAGGACGGCAAGATCTATGCGCTTCCCCGCGTGGAGGAGATGGGGCTGCTGCAAAACCCCAACCTCCTGTTCATCAACAAGAACTGGACGGTCGCCGCGATCGAAGCAGGCGCCGTGTCGGGGCTGAGCGCTGCCGACGTGCAGGACGGGCTCCAGCTGACTGCGGCGCAGATGGAAGATCTCCTGACCTATTTCCGCGACCACGACATGAACGGCAACGGCAGCAACGACGAGCGCCCCATGACCTTTGTCTACAACAACTGGCAGGGCAATCAGTGCGACCTCTACGGCATGTTCGGACTCAACGACAACACCGATCACCGCGTCATCGTGGACGGGAAGGTCACCTACACCGTGCTTGACGACCGCTTCAAGGAAGCGACGCAGTTCATCAACGGCTGGGTGGAAGAGGGACTCATCGACGAGGTCTCATTCGAGCAGACGCAGGATAACTTCCTGGCAAACGGCAAGGGGACGGAGCTCTACGGCGCCTTCTACTGGTGGGAGAGCGAGACGGTCGTCAGCAATCCCGAAAATTACGTCGTGTGCAGGCCGCTCGTCGGTCCTGACGGCGATCAGACGGTGTGCGTCTCCAACAATCCCGAGATCAGCACGGGCGAACTCATCATCTTCGCGGATACGCCCAACGTCGAAGTTCTGCTCACCTATTTTGACCGCTACTACGATCCGCTCATCTCTGCGCAGATCAACTACGGTCCCATCGGTATCGTCTATGAAGAGGAGCTCGATGAGAACGGGATGCTCGTACAAAAGGAATTGCCCGAAGACAAGACGGCGGACGAGCTTCGCCTTGAGAACGCGCCCCTCGGCATCTGCTATTTGAGCGACTACGCATGGGAGAACGTCGTGCACATGGAGCCCCGCGCCCGGCTGCGCCTCGAGCGCCTCGAAGCGTACGCAACGCCCTATGTGCCTGAAAACGTCACGCCCGTTCCCAACCTTCAGTTCACGCAGGCAGAACTCAACACGCTCACCACATACGAGACCAACATCTTCAACTATATCAACCAGCACCTGATCGACTGGCTGCGCAACGGACTTACGGACGGCGATTGGGAAGCGTTCAAGACGGAACTGCAGAGCACCCGCGTCGGGCTCGGCGCCGTGCAGGAAGTCTATCAGGCGGCATATGACAGATATGCGGCACAAAACTGAGGTGACGACATGAAAAAGAAACTTGCTATCATGTTAGCTTCCGCCCTCGCTGCGGCAACCCTCGCGGGCTGCACGGATGGCACGAATCACGATCAGGAAAACGCCGATCCCGTCATCTCCGGCGTGGAGGACACGGCGACCACCGTCGCGGGCGAAGAGTTCGACGCGCTTGCAGGCGTCACCGCCACCGACCGCGAGGACGGCGACCTCACGGACAGCATCAGCGTGCGTTCCATTCCCGAAATGACCTTCACGGACGGCGTGGCAACGCCCTCCGCGCCCGGCAGCTATGAACTCATCTACTCCGTCACCGACTCCGGGAACGCGACGGGCAACGCCTACTGCACGCTCACCGTCACGCAGGCGGCGTCGGAGCCGGAGGAGCTGTATTCCTTCTCCTTCGAGGACGTGACCCCGACCGAGGCGGATGCCCGCGGCTGGACGGCGTCCATCGACGAGGCGGCAGAGGGCACGGCAACGCTCAAAGAGGGCTCGTATGTGTTTGATATCGCGCATCTGAACGGCGTCGGCGACGGCAGCGTGACGCTCAACAAGACGCTCACGGGCCTCACCAACGGGGACTATCAGTTCGTCGTCTGGGCAAGATCGTCCGTCGATACCTATGTGCACCTCCTTGCCGAGGACGCCGCCAACGAGGAATGGTCGACGGTCGGTCCCGGCGCATGGAATGTGCGCGTTGGGACGAAAGTTGTACCCATCAGCACGACGTTCACGATCGGCGACGATACGACCAAGGATATCGATCTGCGCATCCATATGGGCAAGATCACGCCCAATCCCGAGAACCCCGAGGACGCCACGCCTGACACCTTCTCGCTGGCAATTGAAAAGGTCGCGCTCTACTGCACGTCGGGCACCGAGACGCGGGTCGATCTCTATGAAGAGGACTTTGCGGAGAGCGCTGCAACCGTCACGACCCAGTCGGGCGATGGGGCGGCGGCAAGCGTCGCCGCATCGGACGGCGCTGCCGAGGTCACCATCGACAGCTATCACGATGACGGCGTGGGCGGCGTCTGGAGCCTGAAAGTTGACGTCGCGCTCGGCGACGCTGCGATCGAATCGGGCGTCAAGTACGGCTATTCTGTCGATGTCACCGCCGAGAACGCACAGGCAGGCGAGCTGCTCGTTGAAAATCAGGACGCGTCTCTGCGCGCCAACTTTGCAAGCTTCTCCCTCGCTGCAGGCGAGACAAAGACGCTCGCGGGCACCTTCACCAGCGAGGCGACCATCGCCTCCGGCGCAGTGCTGCGCTTCCAGATCGGCAATCCCTCCGAGGGCGTCACTTCCAACACGCTCACGATCGACAATGTGACGTTCTACCGTCTGGACGGCGATCTGCGTACGGACAGAGTGCTGCTCGACCGCTTCCTGCTCTTTGGCGCGGGCTCGTCCAACGAACTCAACACCGAAAAGCCCTATGAGGTTTTCAACGGCTCGGACGACAGCCTTTCGCAGCTGGGCATCGGCACCATGTACACCGAGGACGGCAAACTTGTCTACCGCATCGAGGAGGCGGGCGAGGCGGACTGGCACAACAAGATCGCCATCGGCTACAGGGACAATCCTCTCGTGCTTCCCGGCGGCGCGTACTTCACCTTCCGCATCAAGATCAAGGCTTCCGAGGAACTCTCGTTCAACTACTATGTGCATGATCTCAATGCCGTCGATTGGGACAGCGGGCTCATCATCCGTGAGAACGCCGTGACCATCGGGCCGGAGGAGACGACGCTGGAGTTCACCACCACGACGGCGCTGATCGGCGAGAGCGACTTTGAAATGCTCTTCCAGTTCGGCTCCGCGGCGCTTGCCGAGCTCGGGGAAGTGGTCATCGAAATTTCCGAGATCACCGTCCTGCAGAGCGTGCTCATCTGAGCAAACAAAAACGACTGCGCCCCCGCATATCTTGCGGGGGCATAGGAGGAATCTTATGAATATGCTGTATGCCATCGGCGAAATGCTCATAGATTTTACCGCACAGGAGCCGGGCGTTCTGGAGATCACATCCACCTTCCGCAAGAACGCGGGCGGGGCGCCTGCCAATGTCGCCGTGTGCGCGGCGAAGCAGGGGAAGAACGCCAGCGTCATCACAAAGCTCGGCAAGGACCCGTTCGGCAATTTCCTGGTCAGCACGCTCGCGCAGGATAATGTCAACACGCAGTATGTGTTCCGCACGGAGGAGGCAAAGACGGCGCTTGCGTTCGTCGCACGCGACGAAAACGGGGAGCGCACCTTCTCCTTCTACCGCAATCCCTCTGCGGATATGCTCCTGAATGAAGAGGAGGTCGCCTCCATTCCCTTCAGAGCGGGGGACATCCTGCACTTCGGGAGCGTCGATCTGTGCGATGCTCCCGTCAAAAGGGCGCACATGGTCGCCATCGAACACGCGCGGGCTGCGGGCGCGATCATCAGCTTTGATCCCAACCTTCGCTACAACCTCTGGGACAGCGCGGAAGCGCTCCTTACCACGGTGCGCGCCTTCCTGCCTCTTGCGGACATCGTCAAGGTCAGCGAAGAGGAACTTGCAGATATCACGGGCATCGCTGACGAGAAAGAGGCGGTCAACTCCTTGTTCTGCGGCGCGGTCAAGCTCGTGTTTGTGACCAAGGGCAAGGGCGGGGCTTCCGCCTATACGAAGGACGCCGAGGCATGGGCGCCGACGGATGTCAATTCCAAAGTCGTCGATACGACGGGCGCGGGCGACAGTTTCATCGGCACGGTCCTGGGACAGTTGCTCGGCCGCGGCATCGAGGGGCTCACGAAGGAAGAGCTTATCAGGCTGATCACGCTCGCAAACAGGGCGGCGACGATCGTCGTCTCGCGCGAGGGAGCCATTCCCGCCATGCCGACGGCGGAAGAAATCGTGTAAGGAGGACGGCATATGAAGCGCAGATCTGCAATGTTTGCGGTGTCCATTCTTCTCTCGGGCGCGGTGTTGCTCGCGGCGGTCGGTTGCGGCGGCGGGGAAACGACCGTTGATACCGACCCGCACGACAAGGACTTTTCTCCCTATCGCACGGCGAGCGCAATGGAGGCCGCCTACGACTATAAACACTTTTTTCTGCCCGAGGAGGACGCGGCGGGACAGGGCTATGTGGGCGATCCCATGCCCTACTACGAGGACGGCACCTACTATATTTACTATCTGAAAGATCAGGGCGATTCCTACAACCACTCCGTCTACCTGACGACGACGCAGGACTTTGTCACCTATGAAGAATATCAGGAACCCGTCCTCGAAGCGTCGCGCGGCTCGGAGCAGGACGCCTGGATCGGCACCGGCTCCGTCGTCAAGGTAGGGGAGAAGTACTACTTCTTCTATACCGGGCACAACACGAGCAGAGAGTACCACGAGACGATCATGGTTGCGGAAGGGGACAGTCCCACGTCCTTCGTCAAAAAGGAGGGCTGGGAGATCCTGCCGCCCGAATCGCTCGGGCAGAAGAACGACTTCCGCGATCCGCAGGCGTACTACGATGCGGAGACAGACACCATCACGCTCACGATCACGGCGGCGCAGAGCGATATCGGCAGGATCGTGACCTACACCCTGAACGGCGACCTCTCTGATCCGCAGTACGGCGGCATCATCTTCACCAATCCCGAGGACATCGTCGGGGACGTCTGGAATCTGGAGTGTTCGGACACCTTCCAAATCGGCGGCAGGTGGTATCTGACCTTCTCCGCACAGGACGGCGCGCTCTGGTATACCTCGTCGGACACCCGTTACGGCGTCTATGAGGAGGAGCCGCGTCCGCTCGACGGACAGCTCTTCTATGCCGCAAAGACGGTCACGGACGGGACAAACACCTATATGGTGGGATGGGCGCGGCGCTCGGAGTCGCCCTCGTCCACGCAGGACGTCAACGCATGGGCGGGCAACCTCGTCGTGCAGAAGGTCGTCGAGCGCGAGGGCGGCGGCATCGTCCTCGCCCCCGTCGACGCCTACCTTGCAGCCGATGTTCAGCGCACGCTGCTCTCAGACAGCACGGTGGAGCTCTCCGCGGGCGACTACGTGGACGCATTCACCTGTCAGGAGCGCTTTGTCGTCACGGGACAGTTTTCCTACACGGGGACGGGCGACTTCGGGCTTGCCTTCGATTATAACGGCAGAATGGATCGCTATAAGCTCGTCTCCTTCTCGCCCGAAGATCAGGAGATCTCGCTCTCCTTCAACCTCGGCTCCGTCTACATTACGGGGACGCCCGTCACGCTGGAGGCGGGCAGGACGTACAGCTTTACCTATCTTCAGGAGGGCTCCGTCGGCATCATGTACCTCGATGGCGAGACGGCATTCACGGTTCGGGTGTACGGCGTGAGCGGGAGAGCGGTCAGGCTGTTTGCAGAGAACAATTCCGTCACATTTTCAGACCTCAGGCAATTTACCTATTCCTATTGACTTGGCCAATGCGCCCGTGGAACAACTATGAAAGCGACAAGACAACAGACAGGAAACTCCAACACAACGAGCATCGCAGATTCTTACATTGTGCACAGCCTTCCGGCGATCAAAAAGACGTGGCGGCACACTTATCATGCCATGCCGCCCATCGGTTGGATGAATGATCCCAACGGGTTTTGCTATGCACTCGGGAAATATCATTTATTTTACCAGTTTTATCCTTACGGCGCCGCGTGGAATTCCATGCACTGGGGACACTATACCTCGCAGGATTTCGTCAAGTGGCAGCTGCAGCCGACGGCGCTTGCGCCCAACGGCAAGGCAGATCGGGACGGCTGTTATTCGGGCTCCGCGATCGAAAAGGACGGGAAATTGTACCTCATGTACACGTCGGTGCTCGCAGGCAGACAGACGCAGTCGCTTGCCGTTTCTGCGGACGGCGTCAAGTTTGAAAAGCTCGGCGAGGTGATCACGAGCAGCGACCTGCCGCCCGATTGCGTCCGCTCCGATTTCCGCGATCCCAAGGTGTTTTTGCGTGGTGGAATGTTCTATGCCCTGCTCGGCTCGATGTCCGTGCGGGATGAGGGGCAGATCCTTCTCTACCGTTCGCCCGATCTGATGCAGTGGGAGTATGTCAATACGATTCGGCGGGATATGCTCACCACGCGCGGGATCTACGAATGTCCCGATATCTTTCGAACGGACGGAAAGGACGTCATCCTCGCGAGTCCGCAGGGCTACGAGGCGCAGGACTGGCGGTACGAAAACATGCACTCCTCCATCTATATGGTGGGGATGCTCGACGTGGAAAAGGGCGTCTTTGACAAAGAGTACGAGGACGAGATCGACGGCGGGTTTGATTTCTACGCGCCGCAGACGGTCAGGACGCCGGATGGGCGCATCGTCATGATCGCCTGGATGCAGATGTGGTCGCGCACCATGCCCACGGCGCAGCACGGTTGGGCAGGCAGCATGATCCTTCCGCGAGAGCTGACGCTCAGGGACGGAAAGCTCTTTCAGAGCCCTGTGCGCGAGATCGAGCGCTACCGCTGGAACCCGGTCAGTTATGCCAATGTGCTGCTGACGGAGGACACCCGTTTGAAACAGGTCTGCGGCACCAAGGTCGAACTCAATGTGACCTTCGACCTTGGAACGGCGGGCAAGACGGGGGTCAGGCTCTTCAAAAGCGCCGCCCACGAGGTGCGCGTCTACTACGATCGCGCGCTCGATAAAGTCATCTTTGACCGCTCGGATATGGGCGTGGAGATCGCCTGCGACGCCAAGGAGCGCGATGCCTATGTGCGCTCCGTCAGGGTATCTGTCAAAGACAATCGCCTTGCAATGCGCATTTTTCTTGACGTCTCCGGCTGCGAAGTGTTCCTGAACGGCGGGGAGCGCACCATGACGGGCAATGTCTATTCGGACGGTTGCGACATCAGCTTTTTTGCGGAGGGCGGCGACGCCTCAATCCTTTCACTTGACAAGTACGATATCGTCGTATAAACACTTTTATGCATGCATCCGCCTTTTGAGGCGTTGCATAGGGCAGACCTTTATACACCGTCAACAAAGAGGGCGTAAAGTTTTACGTCGATCTTGTTGCCGAATTAAGGCGGTTGGGAATCGAGCCGATTTGCACGCTTTACCATTGGGATATGCCGCTGTGGCTACACGAGAGGGGCGGATTCCAAACTTCGCTTGCCGTAGAGTGGTTTGAACGGTTTACCAAAACAATGGTGGACGCGCTTTCCGATCAGGTACAGTATTGGCTCACGTTCAACGAGCCGCAGATTTTTGTGGGACATGGGTATCAGATTGGGGAGCACGCACCTTTCGAGAAGTTGTCGCAAAAGGAAATACAAGAGATTTCCCGTAACGTGATGTTGGCTCATGGGAAAGCGGTTCGGATAATACGCAAATATGCGAAAACTTTGCCGAAGGTCGGCGTGGCGTCTACCTGCGATATGCTTCTTCCCGTGGACGGCGATGAAGAGAAGGCGTACTGTGCCACATTCGATTGTACGCGCAATGGCGTCTATAATCCCGCATGGTGGTGCGATCCCATGCTTTCGGGATGCGTGCCGAACGGTTGCGATTGGCTTTCCGATCATGATTTGAAAGACATTTTTGAGCCGCTTGATTTCTGTGCCTATAATATCTACCGCGCGGATATTGCGGAGGGGTTCGATTACACCTATACGGGAATGCCGCGCACGACAATGGAGTGGACGATCACGCCCGAATGTATGTATTATTCCGCCAAATTTATGTATCGCCGTTACGGCTTGCCGATTGTGATTACCGAAAACGGCGTAGCGTGCATGGACTTCGTGTATGAGGACGGCAAGGTTCACGATCCGCAGCGCAGCGAATACTTAAAAACGCATATTAAGAATTTGAAACGCGCCGCTGACGAGGGTGTGCCCGTGATCGGATATTCATGTTGGAGTTTTATGGATAATTTCGAGTGGGCGGAAGGGTATTGTAAACGGTTCGGTCTTGTTTACGTCGATTACAGAACGCAAAAACGGATAATAAAAGATTCTGCCTATACATTTCGTGAGATTATCGGAACGAACGGAGAAAATTTATAATTGCTAATTGATGATTATTCTATGTATTCAATGCTAAAAGCATAAAAGTGAAATTCAAAAACACCGGAGAGCGTTTGTAAGATGCGAAAATCACCGTGTCTACAAACGCCCTTTTTGTTATCTTAAAAAACACGTCATAAAAAATTGCCGTAGTCCGCCCCTTGGGGATTTGAACGAAATAAATTCAAATCTTCAAGGAGGCAGGTACTATGGCATTTATTTTATACCAATTTGCGGACGGTACGAGGAAAGAAATCGAAGTCACGGAGGAATTTGCGAAGAAGTATGCGGAGATGGAACATAAGGACGCTTTAATTGAGCGGAAGGAAACTCGGCGGCATCAATCGTTGGACAAGTCTTTGGAACACGGATTCGATATTCCAGATCCAACTGTTGATATTACGGAAATGGCAGAGCGACGGGAATAAAGCGTAAACGCACGGAGGAATTGTCCCGCCTGATGCAAATTGCATACGAAGACAGGCTGAAAGGTAAAATGCCGGAAGATATCTGCCTGAACTTTATTCAAAAATATTCCGAGGAGCAGAAAACACTTGCAACGGAAATAGCAGAACTTGAAGAAAAGCAGAGCGAGGCAGAAACCGCACGGCAAAGTGTTGATGAATTTATACAGAGTATCAAGAAGTATCTGGAAGCGCCGGAACTTACGCGTGAAATGTGCTACGAACTGATAGACCGTATTATCGTAGGCGGCTTGCCGAAAGTCACGGGCAAAGAACGAACGATAGAAATCGTCTATAAAGTCGATATTGCCTCTGTCCTGCGCTATAAGCTCAATGATCTCAATAAATAACAATAAAGCGTATGGGTACAACAACTCATACGCTTTACTTATGCCCGTTCCTGCCCCTTTACCGATAGTGTCCATAAAGATAGGTTACAACGTTTACATACGACGATAAGAAAATGGACGAGCAGACGTTCGAGCGGCGGCTTCTGAATACGTTGCGGCATTTTGCGAGTAGGAAAGGATGGAAATATATGGGGACATGGGAACGTGGAGGCGACACAAACCGGCTGCATTTTCATGCGATTATGTATATTCCTAACGACAAGATGTCTGGTGAAATCGTGCAAAAGCGGGATTATGACGTAAAGAAAAGGCGTATGGTAGAATACACGACCAACACCTTTTTTGAAAAACGCTTCGGACGTAATACGTTCGATTTGATAGACGGAACGGCGCTCACGCTCAATACGGCGATCGGCTATATCGTAAAGTATATCGAAAAATCCGGTGGACGGATCATTTGCTCCAAAGGCTTACGTACATTTGTGGAAACGGATGTAGACGAGGCGGATATCGTAACGCCGCTGCGGGAATATGAGGATAAAAAGTATATCCTGTATGACGATTTTAACGTATATCGCGACGGTACGAAGCTTGGCGCAATATCGCCGAGTGTTTTAGCACGCGCAAAAACAGTAAACTGAAACACAGACAAAAAACCATAGAAATAAGCGCGCGGGGAACGGGCGATTTGCAAGCGGGTCAGCGCAAACGCCCGTCCGCCGCGTCTATGGTTTGTCGGTTCAGTTGGTGTGTGCGCTTGGTCGGCGGCGCGAAGACAGGGTTCCCCAAAAAAGTGCGAGCGCAGCGAGCAGTTTTTTGGGGTGTAAGCGCCGCCGCTTGTTAATAACCAAGCGCACACACTACAGCCATTTTGGGGTTTTAACATGATTTTATGAGCCATTGATCCAAAGAAGTGTCGGCAGATTTTATATTTCGACAAAAATTTGCCGAAATGCCATTGACAGATCGTCGTTTTTCGGCTATAATTAGTTTGTAATAAAAATCAGCCGAAAAATTGGAGCGTGTTATGGCATACATTGCAAGGCATATGGAACAGAAAGTGCTGGATCTCAGCAAGACCTTTTCGGCGCTGCTCATTACGGGGCCGCGGCAGGCGGGGAAAACGACCATGCTCAAAGAGCTTGCCGCGCGCGAAGGGATCGGCAGGGGATATGTTTCGCTGGACGATCTGAATGTGCGGGATATGGCAAAGAACGACCCGAAGCTATTTTTGCAGCTGCATCAGCCGCCCGTCATCATCGACGAAGTGCAGTATGCGCCCGAACTGTTTACCTACATCAAGATCCATGTGGACGAGCATCATATGCCGGGCGCGTTTTGGCTGACGGGTTCGCAAATCTATCGTCTCATGCGCGGCGTGCAGGAATCGCTTGCGGGCAGGGTGGCGCTCTTGCACCTCTCGCCTTTGTCACAACGGGAGATCGCGGGCGCGCCGCCAAAGCCGTTTGTCGTCGATTTCGATGCACTGCTCGCAGAAAGCAAGGCGATGCCCCCCGTAAGTGTTCCCGAAATGTATGAGAGAATCTGGAAGGGCTGTATGCCGGGGCTTTTGAGCGGACAACAGTCCGAACGGGACATCTTTTATTCGTCCTACATTTCAACGTATATCGAACGGGACGTGCGGGAGCTTTCGGGTACGATCGATGCGCTCAAATTCAATCGCTTTGTAACGGCTGCCGCGGCACGTTGCTCGCAGCTCGTCAATTACACGGCGCTTGCCGAGGACGCCGACATCGATATCCAGACGGCGAAATCGTGGCTGAATATCCTCGAAACGCTTGGCATCGTGTTCCTGCTGCATCCTTACTCCAACAACGTGTTAAAGCGCACCATCCGCACGCCCAAACTGTACTTCTATGATACGGGGTTGGTATGTTACCTGACGCGGTGGTCGTCGGCAGAAGTTGCGGAAAGCGGCGCCATGAGCGGGGCGCTCCTTGAAAACTTTACCGTATCCGAACTTATGAAAAGTTATCAGAATACGGGACTTTCGCCCTATCTTTATTTCTACCGTGATCGTGACGCCAAAGAGATCGACGTCATTTTGGAGGGGAACGGGAAACTGTATCCGTTGGAGATCAAAAAGACGGCAACGCCTGACAGGCGCCTTGTGCGAACGTTCGACGTCATCGAAAAGTCGCCGCTCGAACGCGGGACGGGCGCAGTGTTGTGCATGGCGCAAGAGTTTTCTGCATTTGACCGCGAAAATCTGATCGTCCCCGTCTGGATGATTTGAACGAAAAAAAAGAGGGGGGGATATGTCTTCCAAACACGATATTAAGAGGAATGCCTGCCAACTGTTCGGCAGACAGGCAAAGTGCGGATATGATTGGTGGTGGCATTCGTTTACAGCGCGCAGCGCCATAACGGGCGAAGAGAGGGCGTTCTATATCGAATTTTTCCTGTGCAATCCTTCGCTCGGCGGCAATGAGCCGATTTTCGGTGACTCGAAGGCGGGCAGGAAGCCCTCCTACCTCATGGTCAATGTTGGGACATGGGGCAAAGAGAAATGTCAGCTGCACCGCTTTTTCGGCTGGAAGAATATCTCTATCGATATGGGCGTGCCCTTTTCGGTGGAGGCGGACGACTGCTTTCTCACCGAGACGGAGACCCGCGGGCGTGTCTGCGTATCTCAAGAGGATGCCGCAGATCACCCCGAATGGATGAGCGACGGCGGCGAGATGCGCTGGGACTTAAAGATACAAAAGGTGACCGCCTTTAATGTGGGCTACGGCGCAGGCCCGCTCTTTCGCAAATTACAGGCGTTTGAGATGTTCTGGCACGCTGAGGGCATGATGAGCCGCTTCGAGGGCGAGATCATCTTCAATGGCGAACGCTATACGGTCACGCCCGACACCTGCTTTGGCTATGCTGATAAGAACTGGGGTAGGAATTTCACCACCCCGTGGGTGTGGCTCTCTTCCAACAACCTCACGAGTGAGCTCACAGGCAAAAAGTTGGAGCATTCGGTGTTCGATATCGGCGGCGGGCGCCCCGTCGTGCTCGGCATCGCCCTGCCGCGCAAGCTCCTCGCCGATTTCTATTACGAGGGCAAGGACTATGAGTTCAACTTCTCCAAATTTTGGACGCTCCCGCGCACAAAGTTCCATTGCTATGAGACGGAGACGCAGATCGTATGGCACGTCGAACAGTCCTCGACGGACGGAAAGATGGTGACGGATATTTCCTGCGAGAAGGAGGATATGCTGCTCATCCGCTATGAGGCCCCCACGGGCGAAAAACGGCACACACGGCTGTGGAATGGCGGAAACGGCAGGGGCACCGTATGCCTGTATCGTCGCGACAAACTCATTGATAAAATCCGCGCTGAAAACGTCGGCTGCGAATACGGTGAGTTCGATGCAACAGAGCCTTATTGTATGTAAAAGATCATACGGCGCAAAAAAGGGGAGAAGCCGCGGTGGCTTCTCCCGAAATTTTATATGCTCTACTCCACGTTTTGATCAGTCATGAAACGGACACTTTGCGCCAATACATTGTGGGTTTTTGGACGAAAAGTCACAGCGGATTTCGGAACACTCCATTGGAATGCCGTATTTTGTTCTTACAAACTCCGCTCCGTACGAAAGTGAGAGAAAGGCGTTGCGTTTGCAGCACCGCGCGCCGCCGATCTCTGCCATGTGGCCGATCACGGAAGAGGTGAATGCCATGTTGTCCTTGTAATAGTCGTCCGTGCTCAACGGGGACGTCCCGTGAAGGATGGAGAGTGCTGCTCCAACGGCTGCGACAGAACCGCATATCCCCCAATACCCGCACATGGCGCCTGGCATCTTGATCGTACGCTTTGCAAGCTCGTTAAGGCAGGCTATAGCGTCGATCTGTCCGCCTGCATTCTTATAAGCCATAAGGAAGGCTGCGCCGTCTAAAAAGTGGTGTTCGGGGCCGTGAATGTTGACATAATCCTGTTCCATCACTTCCCGCGCGATTTCAACGGGGTTTTTAGAAGTTGCTTTCAGCGCCGCTTGCTTGATCAGTTCGTATTTCTGCTCCAACGTGTATTCCATTATTTGCTCTCTCCTTCAAACCGCTTTTTTAACACGCGGTAGTGGTTTTCGTTGGACTTGTCCCCACCGTTATCGGGGAACAGGCAATAGGGCAGGCTGTCGGTCAAACGGTGCTTTGTAACGCAGTCGCAGCACATTCCATGGTTGGGGCAGCTGATTTTGGGACACATACATTCGGTGACATTCGGGCATTGCATGATTTATTCCTCCGTGTTTCTTCTGCATTTTGTATCGCCAAGATGGGCGATGAGTCCGCTCAAAAGGGCGCAGTTCAAAGAATAGTGCGTCCATTTCCAATCTTTTCGCGCCATAACGATCCCGCACTCGCACAGGATCTTCATGTGGTGAGAGAGTGTAGGCTGGGTAATATTCAGGTTTTCAAGAATCTTACAGGCACACAGCTCGCCACCGCGCAGCATTTCAAAGATTTTAAGGCGCGTTTCGTCGCCCAACGCTTTGAATATTTTCGCGTATTCGCAAGTATCCAAGTCTCACCTCGCATAGATGATTATCTATATTATATTTGTCGTATAGATATTTGTCAATATAATAGATGGGTGGATTTAAAAAATTTTTACAGTTTTGACCACAAATCTTGACATGGCGGTTTAGAATCGCAGAAAAAAAGGGAGAAGCCAAAAGCCTTCTCCCCATGCGTCAGACTTTGATGAAGTCCGAAAGTCTGCAACGGTAGCCGTGCAGCGTTATGTAATCGTATTTGCTGCCGTAATGGACTTTGAGCTTGTGATACGATTTGTTGTTGCTCCATGCGCCGGCAATCAGGTAGATGAAATCGTTGATGCCGTATTCGATAAACCGGACTTCTAATCCACCCAAACCGCTGTAATAGGCAATAGTGCGGTGAGTATCGCAGAGTTCGCGTTTCGTCATGGCAGCACTTCGTAATATTTTCCGTGAACTTCAACGGCGTTGCCGCTGATTTTGGGCTGCCCCTTATCGCAGGCGCGTACAAGGAGCTGTTTGCCTGCGAGAGCCCTTTGAATATTCCCGTCGAGGAATTTATCGTCCGCGCCGACTTCGATGATTTTGAAGCCTTTTTGGACGAGATACGCCGAGAATTGCCAGAGCTTTTCAAATTTCCCGTTGCTGTCTGCAATCATACAGACGTCATGTTCGGGGTGATATGCCGTAATTCTGAAATAGTTTGCCATAGTGGTTTCCTCCTGTTTAGTGGTATCGTCTGAAAGCGTATTGCGTTACAAGTCCTTGCAGCGGATAGATGCGTTCTCTATCGAAAGGAGCGACCATATCAGATAGGACGTAAGGTGCGAACTCGTCTGTAAGATAAGCGACGCATTTGTAGCCTTCGACTTCTATGACGACGAATGTTTTGTCTTCACAGTTCGGGCAGTAGCCCTTGAGATAATTAAGCGCCCGTTTCGCCTGTTCGGTAAGCGCGGGATTGTCGCGCTGAAATTCTTTTACGGTATAGATATTGTCAATATAACTTCTCATACAATCAAATCTCCTATTTAAGGGTGCAGCGTCACGCTGCCTCCTGTGCGGCAAGTTTTTTCAATGTTTTATTTGCATACGGCAGCCAGACTTTGTTGACGTAATGCAGAACGTCGTCGCTCGGCCTATGGTCGTGTTCGCCGTAGCATTGCAACACTTTATGGCTCTGCAACGAATATTCCACGGTAACGAACGGCGTATCAGGGTGCTGTTTCGTGCGGATAAAGAAAATCAGCGATTGCTCGCGTATGACGCGCATATCGTAATTCATGCGCCCCACGCAGTGGTTTAACATTTCTCCCTCGCGGATCAGGTCGGCAGGAGAGCGGGCAATGATGCAGATAAATGCGCTTCGCTTGTCGTGTTCGAGCGGCAGATATTTTTCAGCGATACGGGCGAACTTGTCGTACAGTTCCTGCTTTGCCTTTCTGTCTGCCTCTGCCCGCGCCGTGGCGTATTGGTCTATCCGCATATCGTGCCAGTACTTGAAGTCGTGCGGGAAACGGTTTTTGGGCAGCGACATATCAATGCTGAGATATAGGCAGGCTTTGAGGTAATCGAGATATGTATTTGCGTTTGTGCCTTGTGCGGCAATATAATCGAAGAACTGTTCCCGCTCCGTGCCTTTGAAAAGTTTACATATCGGATTTAATTGCTTGTCGTGGCTGAGCTTGATTTTTGCCTCGCGGTATGCCTGTAAGGTCGCAAGCGGTTTTCCCGTTCTGTATGCACGCAGAACGACATCCACGTAATAGTAGTGATGGATCAATTCTTCGCGGTTTGCCATCAGCCATCTGCGGAACGACTTGTCCTGCCCTATCTTTTCCAAGATGAGTTTGCTGTCGGCAAATTTTCCTAAACCAGCTTTGACAAGATATTCCAGCTGCGGGTATTTGAGATAGGCGCGAAGGTAGGTAACGATGCAGGGCGGATCCTGAATATCTACGGCGGAATAGCGGAACTGAGGGAGCGTAACTGCAAATTTCGGATTGATGACAGGCGCCCACGGATTGAAATATTTGTATTCCACGGCATACCATTTTCCGTCATTGTAATACGGTGGCAAATTGTACGGATATTTGATACCTTCGGCAAACCAACCGACGCGGTATCCGCCCATGTAGTTATATTCGATGTCCCGCACGAGGCATTGATCGGCATACACGCCGTGAATGGACACCTGCTTGATGAGTCGCTCCCGTTTGCCCTTATTGCGCACGGCAACGGTGATTTTGACAAGTTCCCTGCGGATCGTGGTGAGATAGGCATAAAAGCGCAGCCCTTTATTGTCGGCGTGTTGGGCGTCATAGGCGAGGATGCGCTTCTCGATTTTCTTCGGAATAGGTTTAATGTAGTTCGCGTTCATTTCTGTTCACCTCAATTCAAGCTCGTCGCCGAAAATCTCGCTTAAAATTGCGACCGCTTCGGGGTCAAAGGCGGAGATGTCAAGTTCATTTTCACCGTCATCGTCTATAACTGCGGCGATCTCCTTTGCAAGCGTTTCGTCTGTTTTTTGCTCCGACGTATAGCCGGACAGAAGCCCGGATACGGTAAGAATAGCCTCGTCAATGTCGCCGTCAAATTGGCGCATCTCTCCTTCGGAAAGTATCTCGCCCGTTTCAAGGTCGATATTCTGTGTCAGTTCTTCTTCGGCGATCTGATCGGCTGCCTCGCGGATCTCTTCATCGGTCGGCTCGTCGTCCGCCTCTTCCGCAGACTGCTGTTTTTCGTCCGTCGCCACCATGTCGAAGATGGACATCTGCGGCTTGGGTTTGGGCTTGGGTGGCTCATATTTGGTCGGAACGGGTGCAGGCTTGGACATGGGTGCCTTGTACGCCGTCCCGTCCTCGTTGTAGAGCGTGCCTTCGATACTGTCCTCTTCAAAGTAATGCACTGCCCAGCCATATACGACGGCATCTTCGATACAGGCGGATTGCGCGCCCTTCTCTGCTTGCTTTTTCGCCTCATCGCAGGCATATTTCAGAAAGCCGGCAAGCGTTTTTTTGTTCAAGAGCGTCTTGCCGTCCTTCTGAATGCGCACGCCGTGATTGATTTTTTGGGCGAGGATTTCAGAAGCATTTGCCTCCAAGTAGGCTTTAATCTTCTGCTCCGCCTGCGTCTTTGCTTCAAGATTTAATTTCATTGTCGTTCTCCTTAAAATGGCAGATCATCAAGTAGTTCTGCGGCTTTTATGGGCAAGGCTTCAAGCGTTGTATAGTAATTGAAGCCGCCGCGATAGTCCTGTTCGTCCTTTGCGGTGCGAATAAGAATATGTCCGTACCATTCATTGGTGAAATAGCGCACGTCGGAAATTGAGAGATAGACGCACTTGTTTTCGCTGCTCTTGATGAACGCGGAAAAGCAATAGTGGTTGCGTCCGACATTGACGAGCTGCCAATGGTTTTCACGGCATACCGCTCGCAAGTAGTTGATGTACTTGGTCTGAAAAGTCTTGTAATCGTTTCCCGTGTAGCTGCCCGATGAAAATTCATGGGTCAGATATTTTTTGAGTTCCTGTAAGTTTGCCATTTGAGTTCTCCTTTTAATAAAGTCTGATAAGGTCGATGTGCTTATATTTCAGATGAAATTCTTCGCGGAAACGCCGTAACGCTTCGCGGAATGAGTAATAAAGATAACAGCGGTCGATGTAACGACCGCTGTTGTCCCTATACTCGAAGATGAGTGTTCCGTGGTTGTTGTAGTAGTAAAAGATGCGTCTCATGAATACCTCCCGTTATTTAGCACTCCAGCCAGAACACGACGTCGAGCGGGTCTTTGAAGTTCTGCGTTCGAGCAGGTCATAGAGCTGCGAATAGTTTTGCTCGTCCATTTCGTTGACGGAGCGGTACAGCCGACCGTAGAAGCCCTGCGATTGCATGAAGTCGATGACTGTTGCCGCAAAGATACGGTGGTTCCTGTTGCCTTCAGCGGCAAGTTTCTGAATGTTGTTCATTTGTCAAGCCTCCCGTAAACGTCGTCTGCGTAGTAGGTGCAGTTGAAAGGGTTAAAAATCGCGGAGCATTTCACCCCGCGATAGTCAACCAAATATTTGTTGTCGCCGATTTCTTCCAAAACGGTGATTTCGTCCATTTTCCCGTCGAGGGAGTGGATGTGTGCCTGCGTCTTAAACGGTTTCATTGTTGTTCCTCCGTAAAATAAAGAAAAGACAGTGCTTTGACAGGCACCGTCCTTGAAAGTAAATTGCGTATTTAATTTTTATGTTCGTTTATCCATTGCAGCAGGTCGTCGTATTTCATTTTACTCTGCGCAAGAGATAATCCAATCGCGACAAGCTCATCATCCGTCACATTCAAACGAATGCCGTTGACCTCTAAAAAGGTGAGCATCACATACACGCCGATGCGCTTATTTCCATCGACAAAGGCATGGTTGGAAACAAGTCCCGTACACAGGCGTGCCGCCTTTTCCTCTTTTGTCGGGAAGAGCTCTTTTCCGTCAAAGGTCGCATCGCAGGCGGCAAGGGCAGATTCCAAAAGCCCCATGTCGCGCACACCGTCCTCGCCGCCGGTCTGTGCGATGAGGATCTGGTGCAGGAGCAATACTTTTTCTTTGCTGAAGCGGATCATTTGGCAAGCTCCTCAAATGCCTTGCGATGGCGTTCCAGTACGCGGCGCGCCACGACGTCGATCTTTTCCTCGTCCGTCAGATCAAATTCATGGTTTTCGTGTAGGGAAATTAGCATATAACTTGGACGGTTGTTTTTGAGAAGAAGGACGCTTCCATTCTGATCGGCAAGTTTTGTTGCTTTAGAAAAGTTTTGGTTTGCTTCGCTCACGGAGAGCATCTGATTGGTGTTGACGATCATCTTATCACCTCCGAACTTATTATACACGAAAATTAGCTAAAATACAACCTAAATCTGAAAATTGAGAAAAATAAATTTCAGAGTGGGCGCAAACCGATTTGGTTTATCACCTCATCCGATCCTTCTGATCCCGCCGCCGAAGCTCTGTACCATAATAGTGCCGAACTCGCTGCACCAATCGTCGTCCTTGTTCCAGACATAGGCAAACGCGGTATGCTCGTTGCCTTTGCTGTGTACAAGAGTCGCCCATTCCTCGGGGTATGCTGTAACGATCAGAAAGGAGTAGCACTCGCCGAACTCAAGCCATTCGTGTGTGATGGCGTACACCATACAGCGGTACTTCTTTTCGATCTCTTTCATTTTGGTGTAAAGTTCGGGCTCCTGATCAGCCCAATAGCCGCCGAAGCGTTCAAAGAAGCAGACCATGCCGTTCTCCCGAAATCCCTGTATGTAGGGTTTATAGATGTCCATGCGTTTCATGAGTTCGATCGCTTTGTCTTTCTGTTTTGTGATGTCAAGTGTCATTTTCTTTTCTCCTTTTCATTGATTTTTTGAATTGCGGGTGCGAGCGGCTGAAATTCCGAAAAGCCGTTATGCTCGATCTCGCTGAAATACCATGTGCCGTTGTCGAATACATAGATGAAATTGATCCATGAACGGGGATCTTTGAGTTGCTTTTCTGTACAGACGAGGGCTTCCTGGCCTTTCTCGCCGCGGTCTCTTCCGTAGAAAACGGTCACGTCTTTGTCGGGTGTATCAAAGCAGTGATGGCTGCCCGCTTCTGGCTCCAACTTTTCGTGAAGAGAAGAAATGCAGCCGAGGTCTAACAGTTTTTCTACTCGTTCCTGCGTGTTGTAATGTTCGAGCAGCATCTTGCCGTTGTATTCGAGGTAGCCGTCATAGTGGCAGTAGACGGCGCGATAGGTATTTTCGCCTGTTTTCATCGCAATGTAGCTTCTTGTTGACATAGTAGTTTTCTCCTTAAATATAATTTTCTAAGGTTTCAAAGTTGGTTGCAATATTGCGCAGCGTCTCTTCAAAGCCGAACCATGCAAGCAAGTTTTGATTGAAGTCATCCTGCGCGAGGGGATCTTCCTTGTCCCATTTCTCGCCAAACAAAGCAGGCGGAGCATAGAGCCCCATCCCGTTCATTGTGTCATATAGCAGCGCGTTGATCTCGTCGCGGTATTGCTTGAAAAAACGCACCGTGTCTGAATAGTAGATGAGTTCGCCGACGATTCCCGATTGGCAGCCGTGGTACAAGACGTCAGTAAAGATGTCCTTTTTATCGCTGTAATCGCTCCAGCGTGAGATAACGTAATTGCATACGCGCTTTGTAAGTGGGCTGTCCGTGTGCTTTTTGATGGCTCTGATATTGGATAAAGTTAGTTTCATTTCATACCTCCTCAAAATCATCAATATAAATGTGTTCATTTCCCGCCACGCCGTACTCGAAATACAGCCTGTTTCCGTCCCCGTGCAGTTCATAATCTGTCACGACGATTTTCCCACACTTGGTGACAGCAACAGTAATTTTGTCGTCATCAAGCGCAACGATATTGAATACGACGGTATCTTCCCCGTCAAAGAATTGGAACTCTTTCAGATAGAGCTTGTTTCTCATGTCAGACCTCACTTCACGATTTTGTACCAGATGGAATACTCGACTTCGATCTCTCGTGTGTCGTATCCCGTGCTCTCACCACTCGGATTTTTCGTTTCAAACTCGACCTCGTGGATCTCATAGTGCGCACCCTTGAACTCGCCGTCACGGCCTGATACTGCATGGCAATTTTTGACGCAATCCTCGAATACGCGGATATACGCATTGCCTTTCTTGCTCACGCAGGCGATGATGAGATCGCTCTCAGTGATAAACCCGAGACCACTCATCTTGGTGTTTCCGAACCGATTTGTTCTCGAAACGGAATAAACAACTTTCTTCATTTTCGGATACCTCCGTTTTTTGTTTTTGCCTTTCGGCAGGGGAAAAACAGCACAGGTTGAGCTTTCATTCTGACATTTGAAGGCACATAACGGATTTCAACGAGAAGGGAAAAAATATTGTTTCAAGTAACAATTCGGATAAAATAAAAAAACGAGCCGGTTTTAACCGACTCGTTCAAAGAAAACAAGATATATATTCTCCATAATATTTTTTCCCCGTTGAAATCCGTGAGGCCTGTGCTAAACTCCCCGAACGAAATGGCAAAAAACGGAGAAATAATAGGGTGCAAAATATTATAGATTTGCGCCAAAAGGTTTTATAAAACAAAACTAATTGGAGAAAATCGTGTATTTTTTCGCATTTATGATCCTTCCATAGTGCAATTTTTACACATAGGATAAAATAAATATGTGCAAATCTTTCGTAAATCGATACTGTTCACTGTACTAGCCACTTTACTGTTTGCTTTACCAGCAACTTACCCTCAAATCGGTTGGGTGCAATACCTTTTTTGCAAAGGTAGATCATTTTGCAAGTTTCTCAAAAGCTTTGCGGTGTTGCTCTAACACGCGACGCGCTACGACATCAATTTTCTCGTCGTCTGTCAATGCAAAATCAGTACTCACGTTTAGAGAAATGAGCATATAGCTCGGACGGTTATTCTTGTTACAACTAGCTAATTCATATTTTTTAGAATTTTTAATCTAGGGAATAATGCCGTTGTAATTGTAAGCTGTGAAAAATTGATAATCTCTTCTACAGCAGAAATGTATTCTGTGCCAAAATATAGAATTTCTTTTAAGGTGGAAGGCAGGGTCAATTTTTTCAGTCTTGGACATTCGCTTATGGCGGATAAATTGATAGATTCTACGCCTTCAGGAATAATCAATTCTTTAAGATTGGAACAGCCATAAAAGATCCTTGGTTGAATCTTTTTTAAGTTTGGAGACAGAACAATACGTTCAGATTCGCAATATATAAAAGCCTCTTTATCAACGGCTATTACGGATTCCGGAAGAATAATTTCGCGAATATTGCTTTCCATGAATGCCCTCGAATGAATAGTCTTTAACCGTTTCGGGAGCTGAATAGTATCACATTGAAACATTGCGAAGGCGTGTCTTCCAATGCTTTCGATGCTGTCTGCAAGAACTACATTTTTGGCACGACAAGAATGAAACGCTGAATTTTCTAATTTTTTCTGGATAGTATCGACGATTAAATCAGAAAAAGTGCATTCCGAAAACGAAACAGTTGACGTTTTTTTTAGGTTTTTCGAAAAGTGAAATTCTCCAAATGTAACGTCATTAAATGCGTTGCCGATTTCTGTGACACTATCCGGCATAATGAACTCTCTTATTGTACCTTTGCCGTTAACAAATAATAGTGGGCCAATCTTTTTTAATCCGTTTGGAAGTACAACTTTTCCGATATGGGCTCCAACGAATTCAATGCCGGTAAGATCTTGTATGCCGTTTTCAAAAATAAGCGTTTCGCAATTGAGCCAAGATATACAAATCGGTGGGGGTGGCGATTTTATACTGAGTGCATTGATCAACTTGGCTGGGATGGTCAACGATTTGAGCTTAACGCCTTCAAACGCGCTTGAATCCATGCAATCTATGTCCTCAGGTAAAACGACGTCAAGGCCATCACCAAGACATTTGATGATGCTATGACGATGGAAAAGAAACATCTCACTCATAATATAGTTCCCCGGCCTTTGAAAGATATTCCTTCATGCTGATTTTTCCCAGCTGTTTTGCCTCTGCAAGAAGTGCCTCATCTTTCCAATAGGAAGCAGCTTTGGGTTTAACAGAAAGAATGGCTGCAATAAAAATAGGATTATTGCGCAGCCTTTCATCTACTGCAGGAAGCATTGTGATATTTCCTTTCGCGATTGCCCAATAGCATATCTCCGGATCTTTTTTGACCCAAACAGGAACCCAAGATTCGAATAATAGTTCTTTGGAATTTGTTACAGCTATTTTCCAAAGTTCCCTGTTATTATAGTAGTCTTTGAAATGAGATAAGTTATATCCCTTCACCCGGACATATGTCTCAACAAGTCGATAAGTAAATTCTTCTTGCTTGATATATTCAGAAACAAATTCGTAAGGCGCCCCGGATTCAATCAGCTTGATACGCACGTCCTCATCTGCTTTCAACTGATCGCTCAGTTCTCTGAAGGACTCGTAGTGTCTTTCCAATTGCAAATAGACAATTTCTTTATCTTCAATAAAATAGTTCGTTGTTCTGAATAAATCATCTGTTGTATTTTTAAGTGCGAGGATCATTAATTGTTTGTCACGGAGAATCTGCTCTCCCCCATACCTGATTAGACTTCCGTCCAGTGGTAATGCAAGAAGAAAGAGTTCTTTCTCGTCTTGTAGGCCGTAAATTATATTGTTTTTAAATACTGAAATAGCATTGCTTTTCCTTTCCTTAATAGCTGTAATAATTTTCTCTTTCGCCTTGGACTGCTCTTTTTCAGTATACACTTTTTTAGCAACGGGCTGTCCTCTTTTTGCAAGAAGAATAGTTTTATAAAATATTTTATTGCTCGAGGGAAGTTCTCCCTTAATTCTCGTCACAATACCTTTTTCTCCTGCCATATTGCCTTCAACATATACTTCATCGCCCAATTTGACGTTGTACACGCTTGTGTAGTCGTATGTTTTCTTGTCAAAACTTACGCTGACAATAAGTTTGTAGTGCAATTTTTCTACAATGGTTGGGTCTATATGACCGCAATTTTCATCTCCTTCTTCGACAACACAAAACTGTTTCATATAAAAGGGTTCCTGATAAAAGTATGCCTCATATTCCTCTTTTCTGCCTTTCGGGACAATAATTTTTTCCAAAAAATAGCAGCATTCAAACGCACCGGGAGCAAGATTTGCTGCAGGCATGGGTAGACGAAGCGTCCGAATATTCCAGCAGTTACAAAATGCACCTTTGGCAATTTTGTTAATGTTATCAGGAATATATAAATCTATTGGCGTATATTCATCAATAAAGGGGTTGCTGATACTGGAGAAGACTGACCAGCCACTGCCAAAATCTTTTGGCAATGTTTTTAAGCGTTCCATCTCTTTATAAATTGTTTTCATGCGGTCAAAAGAGTTATAATAAATCATTGATTGTTCTCCTCATTTTGAATTGCTTAAGATAGAAAAAAATTTTACCGATTTGAATCAGAAAAAATTTGTCTGTTCTAGCAAAATTTTTATAGCAAAAAATATTTTACAGTTAAATTTTATTACCAAGGGAGATATTTGATTCTTCTAACCTTTTTGTATTATTATAAACTGATTGTAAGATTTGTCAATAGGATCGTACAATTTTTTTGTTCAATATTAAAAGAAGAAATTTCAATAAAACTATTGACTTTTTATAGGATGATAAGTATAATAAAAGAAAAGGGAGTTAGATTTTCATCCAAGATGGAGTTTGCGCAAGCAAAGGCTTGAGCAGACTACTACCTGCGAGCAGGGAGTAGTCTGCATCGGTTCCTTGGTAACTCTCTTTTTTTTCTTATCATTTTATTGAAGGATAGGGTTGTTATGGCACAAATGATTCCGTCGCAGCTTCCTGAGGATACAAAGAGCTACGGGGAGCGCGAATTTTATAGATGCCTAGCAGAAATGCCGAATACAGATGATTGGGTCGTTCTTCATTCCATTCACCTGGCACGGGTAAACCGGAAACCGCAGAGCGAGGCGGATTTTGTCGTCCTGATCCCCGACGGCGGTATATTTGTGGTTGAGGTAAAGGGTGGAGAGATTTTTTTCGAGGATGGAGAATGGTGGACGACCAGTCGAAATGGAGATAGCAATAAAATACATCCTGTGAATCAGGCAACGGAGTGTATGAACGCCCTCTATGATTTTATCGCGAAGGACAGCCGTGCAGGCGAAGTCTCGAAAAAATGTATCTGGGGCTGGTGTGTTGCCTTTCCCGACAGCGATTTTCATACAAAAAATGCTATTCCCGATTTGGCAGATGAGCAGGTCGCTGACCGCACAGATTTGGCTGGGTTGAGAGCTTTTTTCTTACGGCTGGCTGATTTCTGGAAGAAGAGGTTGATGGGAATGCCCGGACGCAAATGCGTGCCAACAGCGGCGGAATGCGGTGAGATTGTTAAGAGGCTCCGTCCCAATATTCACTATACCGTTTCTCTTTCCGGACAGGTGAAAACAATTGAACAGCAGCTGATTCGCTTTACTGAGGAACAGAAAGATGTTTTTGAAGGGTTGTGCGAAAATAATCGCTGCCTGGTCAAGGGAGAGGCCGGGACGGGAAAAACCGTTCTTGCTCAAAATTTTTATACAAGCGTCGTACAAGCTGGCGCAAGTTGCGCATATTTTTGCTATAATGAGCGGCTTGCCGCTGATATCCGACGTTCGATTCACTCGAAAACGGATTGCTGTTTTCTTTCCTATCTGGAGTCGTTGGTAAAGCCCGTATTCCCCGAAATTGAGGTTGAAAAGGAAAAAGATCGGTCGGAGTATTATTTGCATGTTCTGCCGAAGTACTTTCTCAATTTGCCTGAAGGGAGCTATGAGCCGTTCGACTATCTCATTGTCGATGAGGCGCAGGATCTGATGACAGAAGAATACCTCGACGTGTTTGATCGCCTTCTGTGCGGCGGATTGGAAAACGGGCGGTGGATGTTTTTTATTGATGCGGAGCACCAGAGCATCTATACGCAAAAGACATATGAGGAAATTTATCAGCTGTTGGAATATTACTGTCGGTATTATACGAAATATACACTGCGGCTGAATTGCAGAAATTCCGCTGCGATCGTTGACAAGATCAATCGATGGTTTGGGCTGCAAGTTCGATGCCGTGATAGCTTGGAGCGAGGGAAAGAGGTCCAGGTAGAACAATACCGCAGAAGCGAAGAAGAAGTAGAGGCGCTGGAAAAGATTTTAGACAAGCTTTCTGCAGAGAAAATTGCTCTGGAGGATATTGTGATCCTGTCGCCCAATCGGCTGGAAAATTCGGCGGCGGCGGAAGTCAAAGCGCACAAGATCTCTGTCGACAGAGGGGAGGGTACGATTTATTTCAGCACAGTTCAGGCGTTTAAAGGGTTGGAAAGCAAAGTCATCGTGCTGTGCGGGATCTCCGATCTTTCTGTCGAACGCATCCGTCAGTATCTGTATATTGGTATGACACGTGCAAAAGGTCTGCTATATATCGTCATGCACAAGCGTGCGTACGCGCGGCTAAATCAGTAACGGGGGGAAAGGAAAGATGAATATTGATTTGCAGGAATTGATTCAGACGGCTGCGGCATATGCAGCAGATCCGCGGAAATATGTGCGGGAACATAAGGTCAGGTTCAACGGAAAGGTGCGAATCCTTCGCGCCTACGCGAGCGGGAAGGAGGGCGGTGATCTGCGTGCATTGCATGAGGCTGTGGCACAGATATTTGCAAAGGCATATCGTTCTTCTGGAGCATCGTTTGCCTATAAAAAGGGGGAGAATATTGTTAAGTGCATGCAGAGCCATCTGCATGGTTGCGTCTTTTTCAAGAGCGATATTCGTAAATTTTTTGATTCGATCACCTATGAAAAATACCTTGCAAGATTGACGCAGTATCCCGTTTTGGAACAGACGAAAGGCTTGAAAGATGTGCTTGCCGCGTGCTTTTACGACGGGTCGCTGCCTCTCGGGTTCTGCAGTTCACCGGTATTGTCCGATTTTTATTTGTGCGATCTCGATAAAAAGTACGAAGGTCGCGTTGGGTATGTCTATACGCGTTACGCAGACGACTTTATCGTAAGTACGGGGAAAGGCGGGGAAGCGCTTCTGAGGGAGATGGAAAATCAGCTTTGGGACGATATAGAAGCACTCGGATTGGATTTAAATGAAAAAAAGACGTACATACGTGCCTTGGAGCACGACGGCGACCATTTCCACGCGCTCGGGCTGAATATTGTGCGCAGAACGGCGGAGAGAAATGCCATTACCGTGGGAGAGCAATATCTGCGTTCAGTATGCAAAGAGCTGGCAACGGTCACGTCAGCCGATATGGAAAAAGTCGCGGAGGTGAAGGGGAAAATTGCCTTTATCCGCATGGCGAGCGCGGAAAGCTACACTAAATTTGAGCGTCTGACGATGATCAAAACAGGCAGGACGCTACATGAGACCTTGAGCGCATTATGATATGCGCTCTTTTTTTATTGGGCAGGATGGGCGCTTGCATATTATCAGTGGTACACCGCAAAGCGGTTCAAAGATATCTTTACGCGGATCCCGCTTTCGGACCTCATAGGAATGTACCGTGTCTTCCATGAAATGGATTTGACCAATTTTGTGGAATCGATGGAGAAGCGCTATCATTCCGTTGTATTGGAAACAAAACTCAAATCCATCCGCGAGGCAAGAGGTCTGTCGCAAGCGGAACTTGCCGAGCAATCCGGCGTGAAAAAGCGTATGATCCAGCTCTATGAACAGAAGGTCAATGACATCGATAAAGCGCAGGCGCAAACATTGTATAATCAAAACAGTTTATTACAGGAATATATCTCTTTAATATGATATGATCAATTATACTCAATGCGTCCCACCGACGGACTTTGGGTGCAAGCGACGTTTTCTGGGCGGCGTGATCAAGCCGCAGTCTTGTTGATGTCATGGTGTTTTTGACATAAAAAATTTTGCTGTTATTTCATCGAAAAATTCTTTTATTATGACAGATATTGTCATATTTGATTTGCTATTTTAAAAATATAAAAGAACTTGATAGGAGAAGAACGTATGGAATACTTTGCACATACACGGGAGAGTGGAGACAAGCAGTCTCTGAGCGGGCATCTTCGAGGCACGGCGGAGCTTGCGGCGGAATATGCGGGTGACGCATTGAAGAACAGCGCCTGTTTTGCGGGTCTTTTGCATGACCTCGGGAAGTACCAGGCGGCGTTTCAGCGGCGGCTTGCGGGTGGAAAGGAGCTCGTCGATCACTCCGTCTGCGGCGCGAAAGAGGCGGAGACGATCTTCGGCAATACAGCATTGGGGGATATCTTTGCCTATATCGTGGCGGGACATCACGCAGGGCTTCCGGACAGGGGGAATGCCGGCGAGAATGAGACCGAAAGTACGCTTGCTGCGCGCCTGAAAAAGTCCTGCGGCGACTATTCCGCCTGGCATACGGAGATCGCGCTGCCCGCGCAGGATACGGTCACTGCCGAACTGCTGCATTTCCTCGGGGAAGATCCCTCGTCCTCCGACTACGAATTTCTTATCCGCTATTTGTACAGCTGCCTGACGGACGCGGACTTTCTCGATACAGAGCGCTTTGTCTTGAGGCGGGAGCGCATGCATTTCTCAGCCGCGTGGGAGGATTGCCTGCATCGTCTCAACAAAAAGCGCCTCTCTTTTGAGGCGGAGACCGCTCTGCAAAAGGCGCGCGCCGAGCTGCAGCGACAGGCGCTTTCTCATGCGGACGTCCCGTCGCCCGTCTATCTTCTGGATATGCCCACAGGAAGCGGAAAGACGCTCTGCTCCCTTGCCTTTGCGCTGGAGCGGGCGCGACGGACGGGCAAACAGAGGATCATCTATGTGATCCCGTATACAAGCATCATTGATCAGACAGCACAGACGTTTGAAGCGCTGTTCCCCGATCTTCCCATCCTGCGACACGACAGCAACGTTGATTTTGACGAGCTCATTCAGGAAACGCTGCACGGGAAGACGGCGCAGCCGGACGACGAGGGGATCAGGGTGGCGGATATTCTGAAAAAGGCGACGGAGAACTGGGACGTTCCCATCATCGTGACGACCAACGTGCAGTTTTTTGAGAGCATTTACAGCAACAGAAGCGGAAAACTGCGCAAATTCCACAACATGGCGGAGAGTATGCTCGTATTCGACGAGGTCCATACGCTCCCCATCTCCTGGTTTATCCCCTGCATGCAGGCGGTGGAACAGCTCACCGCAAAATACGGCAGCGAGGCACTTTTTTTGACGGCGACCATGCCCGACTTCGCCGCGCTCACGGCGGAATACCTCGGACATGCCCTGCCTGTTTTCGATCTCATCCCCGACAAATCGCTCTATTCCGTCTTTGAAAAATGCACCTTTGAAGACCTCGGGAGGGCGGACATCCTTCCGCGCCTAGACGGCAGCCGAAATACGCTCGTCGTCTGCAATCAAAAGCGCACGGCGGAGGAATTGTACCGCGGTTATACGCGTGGGCGGAAGTATTGCCTCTCCACCTATCTCACCCCGCGCGACAGAAGCCGCATCATCGGAGAGATCAAACAGCATCTCCGTGCCGTAAAGGAGGGGCGAGGGGAAGTGCCCGTTACGGTATTCTCCACGTCGTTGATCGAAGCGGGCGTCGATCTCGATTTTGCCTGTGTGATGCGGGAGTGCGCCGGACTCGACAGCATTTTGCAGTCGGCGGGGCGCTGCAATCGCGAGGGCGCACGTGCGAAGGAGGAGAGCAAAGTCTGCATATTCCGCTCGGAGAACGCTTCACGCGGCGATCTGCAGATCCGCGCCAATGTCGCCGAGGGAATCTTGCGGGAACATGGGACACATGCGCTTGCGGACGCGCAGAGCATTCGGGAGTATTTCGATATTCTCTATCGTGCGCAGCGGCAGTCGATGAAAAACTTTACCGCAAGCCGCGCAAGGAAGCGCTTTTCCATTGATTTCAAAACCATTGCAAAGGAATTTCACCTGATCGACGCAGCGTCGGTCGGGATCGTCATACCCAACAAGGAGAATGCAGAGGCGGTCGCGGCGCTGAAAGCGGGCCATGGGAATCTGAGAAAGCTGCGGCAGGACTGTGCCTCCGTGAGCGTTTATGAGCTGAAAGAATTGCTTGACGCGGGCGTGCTTTCTGAATGGAACGGCACATATGTGTTGGAGCGTCCCGATCTGTACTGCGAGGAGACGGGGCTGCGCGTACACGATACCACGGGAAACGGAATGTTTTATTAACCTGTCATAAAATAAGAAAAATTTTTAAAAATAGTATTGACAAGTTATAATTTATATGACATGATTTAAACAAGAACTGCTTATGTATGCAATGATTTTGTTTTTAGGATCGGGGAAATCATGAATATGGGCAGTCGTCCGGCTGAAATTCGGCTGTGAGTTGAAATATTTTTATGACCGGTTGCTTGAAGCTCCCGCGCAAGCGGGAATCACAACCAAAGAAATTCAAAAGGAGGTAAGTATGTTCAGAATTATTGTGGAAGCGGATTATGCGCTGTACACACGCCCGGAGTGCAAAGTTGAGCGCGCTACCTATCCCGTCCCCACGCCGTCTGCGCTCGAGGGGATGCTCAAAGCCATCTTCTGGAAGCCGGCGATCAGGTATGTCATCGATAAGATCGTCGTCTTTCATCCCATCCGCTACGCGGGCGTGCGGCGGAACGAGGTCAAGGACAAGATACTGCCGTCCGCCGTCAGACGGCAGATGCGCGGCGATGATGCAGATCCGTGCGTGTACACGAAGGAGTCGATCAGCCAGCGCGCGAGCCTTTTGCTCCGCGACGTGCGCTACGGCGTAGAATTCCACTTCGAGATGACGGGCATCCGCAGCGATCGCCCCGACGAAACGCCCCAAAAGTATGTGGAGATCATCCGTCGGCGGCTTGCGAAGGGGCAATTCTTCCAGGTGCCCTTTTTGGGATGCAGGGAATTTCCGATCCGTTCTCTGTACGCTGTGGAGCAGTTTGACTTCGGCGAGGTCGATCCCTCGCTCATGGGGGAGCGTGATCTCGGCATCATGCTGTACGGACTGCGTTTTCATGACGATGCGCGCCTGAGAGAAAACTGGGACGCTTCGTACTTTTCCGACGCGGCGGACGCGGTATTCTATCATCCGCGTATGCGGAACGGCGTGATCGACGTTGCAAAATATCGGGAGGCGGGGTCATGATTTTATCTTCATTGTGCGACTACTACAAGATCATGCTGCGCCGCGGAGACGTTCTGCCCCAAGGGTATTCTTCTTTGCCCATGAACTATCTCATCTCTCTCACGCCGGAAGGGGAGATCGACGGGATTTTGTATCAGGGTACGGAGGAGAACAAAAAGAAAGTTTTTCCGCAGATGCTGCTGCCGCTTCGCTCTCAGAAGCCGGGGATCGAAGCGAATATTGTGGAGCACCGTCCGCTCTATCTCTTCGGGCTCGTATGCGAAAGGGGCGTTTATCGCGCAGACGACGCAAAGGCGCAAAAGTCGCACGCGGCGTTTCGTGAGAGCAACCTCGCCTTTACGGAGGGGCTTTCGTCGCCCGTTGCGCAGGCGTATCGTAATTTTATTCTCCGCTGGGAACCGTCAGCGCAATGCGAACACCCCTATCTTATGGCGATCGCAAAAGATTACGGGACGGCACGGTTCGCCTTCTGCCTCTCGGGGCGGCCTGACCGCCCGCTGCATGAGGAGGAAGAGGTCAAAGCCAAGTGGGGTAAGCTCTTTGCGTCGCGCAAGGAGGAGGGCGAAGAGCATCTTGCGCAGTGCCCCGTGCTTGGGGAAATGCTCCCTGTTGCGCGTCTGCACAACAAGATCAAGGGGATCCGCAACGGTCAGCCCTCCGGCTGTTCGCTCGTCTGTTTCAACAATGCCTCGGAAAATTCTTACGGGAAGGAGCAGTCCTATAACAGTTCTGTATCAGAGGAGGTAATGGAGCAGTACACGGAAGCGCTCAACTTCCTGCTTGCCGACGAGCGTCATTGCACCGTTCTCGGCGATATGACGATCGTGCACTTTGCACTTGCGGCAGAGGAGGACGCCTACCTGGATTGCGTCAACACGTCTCTGTTTGCCAGAACGGACCGCGCAACGGCGGAGGATGTAGACAAGGCGGTTTCCAATACCATGCACAAAATTGCATCCGGAAGGACGCCGTCTTTCGACGTGCCGGACGCGGGTGTGGATTATTGCATCTTCGGTCTCATGCCAAACACATCGCGCGTCGCGATCAAATTCAGCTACCGCAACACGTTTGGCGAGCTGCGCAAAAACGTAGAGCGCTATCAGGAGGAGTTTGCGATCGGAAAACGCACCCAAGTTCCGCCCGTCTGGGCGATCTGCAAACAGCTCGTCTCTCCGAAGGCAAAGGAGAATGCCGCCCCCGAGCTGGAAGGGGATATTCTGCAGTCCATCGTCAGCGGATCGCCCTTTCCGCGCAAGATCCTCGAGGCGGTCGTGCGCCGCGTGCGCGTCGATTCCGATCCGGAAAACAATCATTTTGTCAAACTCAATGATGTCAGAGCAGGTCTCATCAAGGTCTGTTTAAGCAGAAAAATCAAAGAAGAGGAGAAGATCACCATGGCACTCAACCCGCAAAACAAGAATGCCGCGTACCTTTGCGGCAGACTGTTCGCCGTTCTCGAAAAAGTCCAGCAGGATTCCGCGTCCGGCGAACTCAACAAGACCATCAAAGACAGCTATTTCGCCTCTGCATGCGCGACGCCTGCCGTCGTCTTTGCAAGGCTTGTGCAGCTCTCTCAGAATCACCTCGCCAAACTGGAGAAGGGAATGCAGATCTATTATAACAAACTGCTCGGCGAAATTATCGGCGATTTGGAGGAATTCCCCAAGGCGCTCTCGCTGGAGGAGCAGGGAAAATTCATTCTCGGGTACTACCAGCAGAACGCAGCACTTTACACCAAAAAAGAAAATCAATCGGAGGGAAAATAAGATGGAAGCTATTCGCAATCGCTATGAATTTGTCGTACTGTTCGACGTAGAAAACGGGAACCCCAACGGAGATCCCGACGCGGCGAACGCACCCCGTACAGACGCCGAAACGGGACTTGGCATCGTGACGGATGTCTGCCTCAAACGCAAGATCCGAAACTATGTGGAACTCGTCAAAGAGGGCGTTCCCGGGTACAATATCCTCATCAAAACGGATAAGCCTTTGAATGCAAAATTTGCCGAGGCGCATACAGCGGCGGGCAGTACGCAAAAGAAAAAGAGCGCGGAGGATATTGCCGCGGCGCGCGCCTACATGTGCGAGAACTATTACGATGTCCGCACCTTCGGCGCGGTCATGAGCACGGGAGAGGAGCCCTGCGGCATCGTCCGCGGTCCCGTGCAGCTCAACTTTGCGCGCAGCCTCGATCCTGTCTTTCCGCAGGAGCTGACCATCACCCGTCAGGCGATCACGGACGCCAAGAAGTATGCGGAGCAGGCGGAAAAGAACGGCGTCATGACGGAGATGGGCAAGAAGAACGTCGTTCCCTATGGGTTGTATCGCGCAGAGGGGTATGTCTCTGCCATGCTGGCGCAGAAGACGACGGGCTTTTCCGAAGAGGATCTGGAGCTTCTCTGGGAGGCGGTCATCAATATGTTTGAACACGATCATTCCGCTGCGCGCGGTAAGATGTGCGTGAGGGGACTGTATGTCTTCAAACATGACTGCGCGCTCGGAAACGCGCCCTCAGCGCTGCTCTTTGAAAAGATTCGGGTGGAAAAGAAGACGGACGTTGCATATCCTCGGTCATTCTCCGATTATACGGTCTCGGTCGACGAGGATATGCCGAACGGAGTCACGCTCATCCGCAAGCTGGGATGATCCCGATCCGCGCCATTCAGCACTACGCGTACTGCCCGCATCGCTGGGGACTGTTGTATCAGGAGGGGATGTGGGCGGAAAACGCCTTTACCGTGCAGGGGGATCTTCTGCATGAACGCGTGCATCGTGAAAAACTGCTTGCAAAGAGCGGCGCAGGTCTATCATTCGGCGGGATGAGTCTGTACAGCGGCACACGCGGGATCTACGGGAAAGCCGATCTTATAGAGCTTGTCCGTGACCGGGACGGCGTTTCGATTGCGGGACTGCCCGGCAGGTACTTGGTGCGGCTGATCGAATATAAGCCGACGTCTCCGAAGACAGAAGTGCATCCGGCAGACCGCCTGCAGGTCTATGCGCAGTATTGCTGCGCCCGGGAGCTGTTCGGAGAGCGTGTAGAGGCATATTTCTATTTTGCCGATACGCGCCGCCGCATCGCGCTTTCATTCGGCGATGAAGACGAAGCCGTTCTCCTGCGCGTGTTGGAAGAGATCCGCACGGCGCAGGAAAACGGGGGGATCCCGCCGATCCGCATTCAAAAGGGGTGCAGCGGCTGTTCTATGGCGGACAGGTGCATGCCGCGCGTCTCCGGCATCGGCGTGCGGGATGCGATCAGGGGGTGTCTATGAAGAAACTGCTGAATACGCTCTATGTCACAGATGAAAACGCGTATCTCTCTCTCGATGGTGAAACGATCGTCTGCAAGAGTGAGGGGCGGGAACCGCTCAGGCTTCCGTTTGCCAATCTGGAAAGCATTGTCTGTTTCAGCTATCTCGGCTGTTCTCCCGCACTCATGGGGAAGTGTTCCGAAACAGGAGTCGGCCTGGCATTCTTTACGCCGCAGGGAAGATTTCTGGCGCGCGTTTCCGGAAGCGTGCAGGGAAACGTCTATACCCGCGTGCAGCAGCTTGCTGTATTTGATGGCAGGCGAACCGAGCTGGTTCAGAACACAATCGCTGCGAAACTTGTGAATACCCGTTGCCTGCTTGAACGGGTTCTCCGCGACTATCCTGACTTTCCGTCACGGGACAGGGTTTCCGCAGTTTCGGAAATGCTCAAATCCCAGGCGGAAGAAGTGTTGAGCCAGACCGATATGGAGATCCTGCGCGGGATCGAAGGAAATTGCGCCAAACAATACTTTGCAATATTCGGCTCTCTGATCCGCAATCCCAATGAGATTTTCCGTACGTTTGGCAGAAGCAAACATCCTCCGCTCGATGCAGTCAACGCGGTGCTTTCATTTTTGTATGCGATGCTGACAAACGATATTGCTTCTGCGTTGGAGAGTGTCGGATTGGATAGCTACATCGGATTTTTCCATACTTTGCGTTCCGGACGGCCGTCTCTTGCGTGCGACCTCGTAGAGGAGCTGCGGCATATAGCCGAGCGTATGACGCTCACGCTGATCAATCTCCGCCAGCTCGATGAAAAGGATTTTTCCGTCCAGATCTCGGGTGCAATATACCTGAATGATGACGGAAGAAAGAAAGTGCTGAAAGCATGGCAGGAGCGGAAGCGGGAGGCGTTCACGCATCCTTATCTGAAACAGAAGATTGTTTATGGGCTCTTGCCGTTTGTACAGTCCAATTTGCTCGCAAAGTTCGTACGAGGGGAGATCAGAGAATATCCGCCCTTTCTTGCGAGGTGATTCTTATGATGGTGCTCATCTCGTACGATGTGGAGACCGCTTCTGCGGAGGGACGCTCGCGCCTGCGCCGCGTGGCAAAGGTACTGGAAAATTATGCGCAGAGAGTGCAAAATTCCGTGTTTGAGGCAAATCTCGATTATGCCGCTTTTCTGAAACTTAAGAACACACTCATAAAACTCATCGATACAAGTCGAGATAGTTTGCGGTTCTATTATCTCGGGAATCATTGGAAGAATAAAATCGAGCATGTCGGAATCAAAAGCGGATATGATTCGGAAGGGCTGCTGCTCTTCTGATGCGAACCTTCAATTGGTTGGATTTATCGCGAGGTTCGCGTGGGATTTACAAAATTTTATGTAAAAATACATATGTTTTCCGGTGTTTTCGCTCTCAGAATTACAAGATATTGAATTTTAGCAGAGAAGAGACCCAACATATGCAGTCGTGCCCCGCATGGGGCACGTGAGTTGAAATTCCGTCCATGATGCGCCCCGACTGATTGATAAAAAGTCGTGCCCCGCATGGGGCACGTGAGTTGAAATGATGAGGCGGATGAGGTCAAGCATCAAAACCATAGTCGTGCCCCGCATGGGGCACGTGAGTTGAAATGTTGAAGCAGAGTTTGGCGTAAAAGGATATGCTGGTCGTGCCCCGCATGGGGCACGTGAGTTGAAATGTACAAGGTCAGCAGTCTCCGTCGGAGCAGTCGCGTCGTGCCCCGCATGGGGCACGTGAGTTGAAATAGATGCCTCGGAAACGCGGTAGTCCCGCAACAGGGTCGTGCCCCGCATGGGGCACGTGAGTTGAAATGGAGTATGCGACGAAGCTGTACTATGACGCGCCGGTCGTGCCCCGCATGGGGCACGTGAGTTGAAATTCGAAGATGAAGGCGTTCGTTTTTAAGAATCTTGGTCGTGCCCCGCATGGGGCACGTGAGTTGAAATTACATCGAACAATATCGCATTCAACAAAATTGAAGTCGTGCCCCGCATGGGGCACGTGAGTTGAAATTGAGTGGGCAAGAAAAGTATTTGAAAAGGACATAGGTCGTGCCCCGCATGGGGCACGTGAGTTGAAATGGTTTTACGGTATTCAGTCCCGAAGGATATACGGTCGTGCCCCGCATGGGGCACGTGAGTTGAAATAGATTAACATATAATCAAGTTTCGCAAATTGTTAGTCGTGCCCCGCATGGGGCACGTGAGTTGAAATCTATGAGTGTCCGCGTTCGGACAAGTAGCGAAATGTCGTGCCCCGCATGGGGCACGTGAGTTGAAATGAGAGTATGGTCGTCAGCGGAACGTACGACGAAGGTCGTGCCCCGCATGGGGCACGTGAGTTGAAATTTATGCGGGGCTCCGACGTCGCAAGCGCCCCATAGTCGTGCCCCGCATGGGGCACGTGAGTTGAAATTTCGCCGAAGTTGTACACAGACAACGCGGGAAAGTCGTGCCCCGCATGGGGCACGTGAGTTGAAATGCCACAGAGGACGTCGGGAGCACAGATACCCCCGGTCGTGCCCCGCATGGGGCACGTGAGTTGAAATGCGTTGCGCTGTAGGTTGTTGACCTTCATCCAGTGTCGTGCCCCGCATGGGGCACGTGAGTTGAAATGCGAATAGACCTGGTGTATTCTCACCGACGAACCGTCGTGCCCCGCATGGGGCACGTGAGTTGAAATGTACGCGACCGTCACCAGGTCTCCGACGCTGCGCGTCGTGCCCCGCATGGGGCACGTGAGTTGAAATAGAACGAGGGCCTATAAGTTTATAGCAACCCATAGTCGTGCCCCGCATGGGGCACGTGAGTTGAAATATTTCGATAGTCGCCGCCTGGATAAAACGGTCGAGTCGTGCCCCGCATGGGGCACGTGAGTTGAAATTTTGAGCCGCTGCTCTGCCGTCGGGATCCACGCCGTCGTGCCCCGCATGGGGCACGTGAGTTGAAATTTTGGTGAACACATACACGATCACGCCGACGGCGCGTCGTGCCCCGCATGGGGCACGTGAGTTGAAATAAATTCCTGGGTATCTGTAATTTCGGGAACATCAGTCGTGCCCCGCATGGGGCACGTGAGTTGAAATACGGCGGAGGAGTGTGGCTGCGATAAGCTGAATGTCGTGCCCCGCATGGGGCACGTGAGTTGAAATATTGGATTTTAATCAAAAATTAAAAGGAGATATTGTCGTGCCCCGCATGGGGCACGTGAGTTGAAATGTAGTATCGGAAGGGACGAGCCTGTACGATTCGGTCGTGCCCCGCATGGGGCACGTGAGTTGAAATCCTGTATCACTTACGTGCCTCCAATACACCCGACGTCGTGCCCCGCATGGGGCACGTGAGTTGAAATATTGAACGCGTCGGCGAGTTTCTTCCGATCATCCGTCGTGCCCCGCATGGGGCACGTGAGTTGAAATCTCACAAGAAGCCATCAATGTCTACGGACATGCAGTCGTGCCCCGCACGGGGCACGTGAGTTGAAATTGCGTATAGTAGCACCGTATTTCCGGGCACCGCCGTCGTGTCCCGCACGGGGCAGCAGAAGGCTGAAAATTAGAGCAATAAACAAGAACTTTCCTATTTTTTCACTCTGCCGGTCTTTTGCTGTATTTGATAGATTTGTTCTACTGGGGTTGAAATAGGGTGGGATATATCTCAGGATAACCGTCGCTCGCAAGCACTACATGATCGCCCGCTTTGAGACGTAGTATCCTCAGATGATTGTGGCAAAGGGGGCTGCCGTTCAATACGGATAGCCGTAAGGCTCTTGCGAATTGATGAGCATACTCTGCCGCTTCAGCAGGGGCAATATAAATTCGCGGCCGCTGTCGTGCACCATAAGCTCTTCATGCGTTTTGTCCAGCATTATTTCTGTCTGCAAACGACAATGGCATTGTTTATCAGGTGGGCACCGGAAGGGAATGTAGCTTATATTCAATGCAGTGAGATCGTAACATTTTTTGGGACTTGCAATCGTGATTATTTTTGTGATATAATATATCGAAAGGCAAGATGCCGCTGTGCTTTCGTGCGGTGTCCGACGGGGGAAGGAGGGGCTGATGAACCATATCAGGGCCGCGATGGTCGAGGACGATCCGCAGCATACAAACCTTTTGCAGGATTTTCTGAGCCGCTATGGTCAGGAGAAGGGGCTGGAGATCACGGCAGAGCATTTTTCAAACGGCATGGACTTCGTCAGCGATTATACGCCGAAGTACGACATGATCTTTATGGATATTGAAATGCCGTATATGAACGGGATGGACTGCGCGTTCAAGCTGCGCGAGCTCGATCCCGATGTGATCCTTGTCTTTGTGACGAGCATGGTGCAATATGCGGTGAAGGGATATGAAGTCGGCGCTGTCGGCTATATGGTAAAGCCCCTTCGATATTTCCCGTTTTCCGTCCTGATGGACAAGGTCATGGGGATGCTCTCCGCCCGGGAGACGCTGGATGTCTATATCAACAGCGGTTCCCACGTCAAGCGGGTCTCTTCGCGCGACCTCTATTATATTGAGGTACGCGATCATTATTTGATTTTTCATACGACGGAAGGTGATTTTACCCAAAACGGCAAAATGAAGGACATCGAGGCGCAGCTGGATCGGGTGGACTTCTTCCGGTGCAGCAACTGCTACCTGGTCAATCTGCGCCACGTGAAGGAGATCTCGGATAACGACATCACAGTCGGGAAGGATACCATCCAGATCAGCCGCAGGCGGAAAAAGGAGTTTATGGAAGCGATCAACGCCTATTTCAAAAAAGGGGGATAAAGAACGGTGCCGGCTTCTCTTGTAGGTGCAGATTTCATATCGGTTCTGGAGAGCAATTTTTTCGGCTATCTGCTGCATGCTCTGGAGCTCGCGGCGGCGGAGATCCTGTTCAGCGTCTATCTGCCCAAACGGAAGTATTTCCCGCTGCGCATTGTCCTGTTCGTGATCGTCCTTTGCGGCGCCTCGCTGGGGCTGGGAATGCTCTTTGAGCGTTACTTTCCCTATTTTCGTTTCCTGGCGGCGTTCATCGTTTCTCTCGCATTGTTCCCGCTGTGCTATAAGACGAGCGCCTGGGACGAGCTTTTCTGCTGTGTGGCGGCCGTTGCGGTCCAAAACCTCGCCTACTCGGCGGGCGGATTCGTCGTCGGAGCGTTTGGCTGGGATCCGATGGCCGTTCATCCGCTCTATTCGAGCATTTTTGTATGCGTCTATTGCCTGATCCATGTCCTCTGCTTTTTGGTGTGCGCGCGTAAGCTCAAAGGACTGGACGGCGGTTTCGGCAAGGAGCGCATTCCGATGCTGATCCTCCTGTTTATCCTGTCCGTCATCGTCTATATCATTCAGCATGACCGCCAGTCTTTGGCTGCGACCGATTTCCTGTGGTGGCGCGCCATGTTTATCTGTTACGATATCCTTGCCCTGTATCTGCTGTTCGGAATGCAGGACAGGAGCAGGCTGCGGCATGAAAATGCCATCCTCGATTCGCTGTGCCTGCGCGAGCAGCAGCAATATGAATTTGACCGCCGCGCCATTGAAATGGTCAATATCAAGTGCCATGACCTGAAGCATCGGCTCATCGCCTTGCAGGACAAGGAGGGCGCCGAGCGCGATGAGGCGCTCAGAGATATTGAGGACGCGGTGATGATCTATGACGCCATTGCCAAGACGGGCTGCAAGCCGTTGGACGCGATCCTGCCCAACAAGCTCCTGTTCTGCGAAAAGTACGGCATCCGATTTACATACATTGTAGACGGGAAAAGTCTCTCCTTCCTGGCTGCGGCGGATATTTATTCCCTGTTCGGCAATGCCATCGACAACGCGATCAAAGCGGAGATCGCCGTGCCGGAACAGGAGAAGCGACTGATCCATATGACGGTCCGCGCGCGGGGCAACTTCCTGTGTATCCATATTGAAAATTATTTCACGGGAGAACTGCGGATGCGGGACGGGCTCCCTGTGACGACGCAGAAGGACGAGACCCTGCACGGGTTCGGGATGATCAGCATGAAGCGGATCGCGGAGAAGTATGGCGGCGTCATGTCCGTCGGGGTTGCGAACGCCATGTTCTGTATCGACTTCACCATTCCCATTGCAAATACGTCGTAACAATGCGAAACAGCGAAAAAGCCGTCGGCAAAAGCCGGCGGCTTTTTGACCAGTTACGAAAAATTTGATACCACTTACGAAAAAAACCTTCCATAAAAGATGTGATCGAATATAATATGCGTGAAGTCAGAAAAACACAAAAAAAGAAACTTCAAAACAAAAAGAAATCATGAAATGGGAGGAGGCAACAAAGAGAAGAAAATCAAACGGGAAGTCGGAATTTTGCAGGGGAAGCAGAAGCTGCCGCTTCGCCCCCCCGAGGCGGCAATCAGGCAAACGGAACATCACTACACAAAGAGATAAGGAGAGGAAACTATTATGGGAGTGAACAAAAACAAACTGTTCAAAAAGGTATTCGCGGTCTCCGCGGGCCTTGGCGCCTTTCTCATCGGCGCCACGATGACGCTGTATGAATACGGCCCGATCATCAACAATGCGCTGCAGATCCAGACGTCGCAGATCGTCCCCGGAGACAGCACCGAGGAGGTTGATACCGCATACTATAAGAGCGATTATGCGGATGCCAATCTGCTTGCAATGAACGTCGATCAGCTGACGGAGGAAGAGGCGGCTGCCGTTTCGAACGGGCTTGCCGAGCTCAACGCCGATCAGGACGCGTTCATCGAGTATGAAATGGAAAACAGCGCGGTGCTTTTGAAGAACAACGGCGCACTGCCGCTCACCTCGTCCGAACGCTCGGTCAGCCTGTTCGGCTTTGCATCCAAGCAGCCCCTGTACAGCTGCGCTTCGGGCGGCGGCAAAAACGATGCGGCGCGTGTGACCAACTATATCGACGCGTTCCGCGCCAAGGGATTTACTGTCAATCAGACATTGTACGATCGCTATCCGGATCCGGAGCTCGTGCAGTCCTTCGGCGGTATGATCGAAAAACGTCTGGACGATGAGCCGGATCCTTCGACCATCTTCACTGCCGATGTGGACGCGTCCGTCCGCTCGACGGGCGGCGTGGGGATCGTCATCCTCTCCCGCGAGGGCGGGGAAGGTGAGGATATTCCGAAATTTGTCACGGAGGGAGACGGCACTGTCCGCAGCGGGCTGGCGCTCTCCAACAACGAAAAGGACCTCCTGTCCCGCGTCAAGACATACAAGGATACGGGCGCGATCAGCAAGATCATCGTGCTTCACAACTCTCCCTATGCCATGGAGCTTGGCTGGCTGGATGAGTACGGCGTGGATGCCGCGTTGCATGTCGGTACGCTCGGCTTAAAGGGCACGCTTGGCGTCGTCGATCTGTTGACGGGGGAGGCGAATCCCTCGGGCAGATTGGTCGATACGTTCGCCACGAGCGCAGTCTCCTCCGCGGCGGTGCAGACGTGGTACGATCAGTCGTTCACCAACACGACCTATGAAAATGACGTCGCCTATGTCGCAGGGCAGCCTGTGAGCAACGCGGGAGCGGAAAACTACATGATCCTCACCGAGGGCATCTATACGGGCTATAAGTACTATGAGACCCGCTATGAGGACGCCGTGCTCGACCGCTATAACGCAACGAGCGAGATCGGCTCGATGAGCGGCGCATGGAACTATGCCAATGAGATGGTCTATCCCTTCGGGTACGGGCTGAGCTACACGACCTTCTCGCAGACGCTCGATTCCGTGACGGGCTTCAATTCGGATACGATCACCGTAACCGTCACCGTCCGCAACACGGGCGCGACGGCAGGCAGGAGCGTCGTACAGGTCTATGCGCAGACGCCCTACGGCGACTATGAGATCGAGCACGGCGTGGAAAAATCCGCCGTCCAGCTCGTCGGCTTCGGCAAGACGGGCGAACTTGCGAGCGGCGCTTCGGAGACGGTAACCATTGAAATTGACAAATACCTGCTTGCTTCCTGGGACAGCACGTCCAACGGCGGCGAGGGCGGATATATTCTCTCCGAGGGCGACTACTATATCGCGATCGGCGACAACGTGCACGATGCACTCAACAACATTCTCGCGGCGAAGGGCGCCGAGGGCATGACGGATGAGAACGGCAACTCCGTGACGGGCGATGCCGCAAAGGCGGAGCAATTCACGGGCGCGTTTGACGACAGCACCTATCGTTACAGCGAAGCAACGGGCTACCGCGTCGAGAACCAGTTCGAGGATGTGGATATCAACTACTGGCTGGACGAGGAAGATCAGGTCACCTATATGACCCGCAGCGACTGGACGACCTATCCGACGGCAGTCCCTCAGATCGAGGCGACGGAGGAGATGGCGGCGCTGCTTGCATACACCTATGAAAAGGCTGCGGATGCCGAAGACTACGACCCTTCCGAGTTCGGTGTGGACGCAGGGCTCACGGTCGTCAATATGCGCGACGTTCCTTGGGAGGACGAGATTACCTGGGACAAATTCCTGCATCAGATGACGCTGGAAGAGCTGGGTATCTCCATTGCGGACAGCTTCGGCAATGCGGCGGTGGAGTCCATCGGCAAGCCCGCTTCCGTCAACGACGACGGTCCCGATGGGTGGAATCAGAAGTATCTCATCAACGGTGCGCAGGCGACCTGCTATATCGGTCAGGCGACGGCGGCATGTTCGTTCGATACCGAGCAGCTCGATCAGCGCGCCTACTACATGGCAGAGGACGGGCTCTTCTGCAGAGCGTCGCAGGGCTGGCTACCGGGCGGCAACCTGCACAGAACGCCTTTCTCGGGCAGAAACCACGAGTATTTCTCCGAGGATGCAAACGTCAACTATCTCTACCTTGACGGGATGGTCAGCACGTTTATCAACAAGGGCATCAGCGTCGGCGGCAAGCACTTCGCGGGCAACGACGTCGAACTCAACCGCAGCAATATCAGTATGTTCCAGACGGAGCAGACCTGGCGGCAGAATTCCCTGCGCGGCTTCGAATCCTCCTTCACGAAGGGCGGCGCGACTTCGACAATGAATTGCAAGGGCGGCATCGGTCTGCGCAATATGTCCGAAGACTACGCCTCCCAGGTGGAAGTGCTTCGCAACGAGTGGGGCTTCAAGGGCGTCGTCATTGCGGATGCAGGCAGCGGCCGTGGCGTAGAGGGCATCATCAGCGGTACGGACATGTGGTGTCTGTTCGGTTCCCGCTATTCCCAGGAGATCATCGACTCCATCGAGCAGAACAACGACGGCGATCTTCTTGAGGCAGTCCTCACGGCAAACAAGCGTTACTACTATGCATTCTCGCGCTCCATCATGGTCAACGGTCTCACGTCCGACAGCAAAATCATTCAGCTTACGCCCTGGTGGCAGCCCACGATCATCACGATCGACTGTGTGGTCGGTGCGGTCGTGCTCGGCGCAGCGGTCGGCTATGTCGTTACGGCATTCAGCAAGAAGAAGGAGCAGGCGTGAGCCGGGCCCGGACCTAACAGCAGGAGGTACAATATGAACATTTTCAAAAATAAAAGCATTGTTGCCTACATTTCCCTCGTCATTCCCGTGCTTGCCGTCGTGCTTGCGATCATCGGCGGAGCAACCAAGGGACTGCTCGGCGATACGTTCTCATGGGTCATCGTTCTCTTTCTTGTCCTTGGCGCCGTTGTGAGCATTGCTGCGTTTTTGTTCCCCAAGGTGGAGATCATTCAGGCAATTGCGCCCATCTTCTACGGGCTTGCGCTCGGGCTCATTATGCTGGACGGCGTGGAAGTGATCTCGTACGGACTCATCGGCATCGATAATGATGTCGGCGGACAGATGTCGCTTACATTCCTCTATCTCATTCTCGGCGCCGTCACATTCATTCTCTCGATCGTAAGCGCATTCTTTGACTATTCCAAAAAAGTCAGCGCATGATGCTTTTTAACGATCTGAAGTTCGCTTGATCAAACAAGCGCAGGCTTACAAGAGCCCGTCCCATCGGGCGGGCTCTTACCTTTTTGTTTGCCGGCAGGCAATAGGTGCGATTATGCAAAAAATAAGTTTTAACGAAAATTGGCGATATTCTCATCTTGGGGAGGGGGAGTGGCAGGCGGTGACGCTCCCGCATGACGCGATGCTCGCAGAACCTTGCAGCGCGGACAGCCCGGGCGGCAAGAACACGGGCTGGGTCGCGGGCAGGGACTACGTCTATGAAAAGCGCTTTGTCGCGGATGAGGCATGGCGGGAGAAGGACATCGTCTTTGAATTCGAAGGGGTGTACCGCAATGCAAAGGTATATCTCAACGGAAAATATGCGGGCGGCAGAAAGTACGGCTACAGCAACTTTTTTATCGAGGCAAACGAGCTGCTGCGCTACGATGGGGAGAACGTTCTCCGCGTGGAGGCATACAACGCCGACCAGCCCAACAGCCGCTGGTATTCGGGCGCGGGGATCTACCGCCCCGTGTGGCTGTATGTGCTGCCCAAACAGCATATCCTGTTGAACGGCATCCGCATCCGCACGACGGACTACAAAGTCCCGCGCATCTGTGTGGGCGTGCAGACCAATGCCGCGGGCAATGTCCGCATCGAGATCCTGGACGGCACAAACGTCGTCCTGACGACGACCGCACCCGCAAACACCGAGACGGAGATCGTCCTCGCGGGCGGAAAGCTCTGGAGCCCCGCATCTCCCAACCTCTACACCTGCCGCGTGACCTTCGGCGAGGACGTGCGTGAGGAAACCTTCGGCATCCGCGAGGTGACGTGCGATGCGGCGCACGGATTTTGCATCAACGGCGAGCGCATCATCCTGCGCGGCGCGTGCATCCACCACGACAACGGCATTCTGGGTGCGGTCAACCACCCGTTTGCCGATGCGCGCAAGGCGGAGTTGCTGCAAAAGGCGGGCTACAACGCCATCCGCTCGGCGCACAATCCCTGCTCCAAGGCGACGCTGGAGGCGTGCGACCGCCTCGGCATGCTCGTATTGGACGAGTTCGTCGACATGTGGTACATCCACAAGACCAAGTACGACTACGCGAGCGACTTCGAACAGGAGTGGCAGAACGACCTGAAGTCCATGGTGGAGAAGGATTACAACCATCCGAGCGTCGTCATGTACTCCATCGGCAACGAGGTCGCGGAGACGGGGCAGAAGAAGGGCATCCGCTTTGCCGAGGAGATGACGAAGTATCTGCATGCGCTGGACAGCCGTCCCGTCACCTGCGGCATCAATATCTTCTTCAATCTGCTGCATTCGCTCGGGTTCGGCGTGTACACCGATAAGAAGGCGGAGAAGGCTGCAAAACCCTCTAAGAGCAGCAAGCCGAACAAGAAGAAGTCGGTCGGAAGCGAGTTTTTCAACGACCTCGCGGGACTTTTGGGTGCGGACACGATGAAGATCGGCGCGACGATGCCCGGCTGCAATGCAAAGAGCAAGGACGCATTCGCGGCAATGGACGTGGCGGGGTACAACTACGGCATCCTGCGCTACAAGCGCGACCTGAAGCATCACAAAGACCGCGTGATCGTTGGCAGCGAGACGTTCTGCTCGGACGCGCGCAAATTCTGGCGCATCGCCAAAGAGCATCCCGCGCTCATCGGCGACTTCGTCTGGGCGGGTATGGACTATCTGGGTGAAGTGGGCATCGGCGCATGGGAGTATGCGGACTATGCGCCCGATTTTACGGGCGGTGTGGGCTGGAGGGGTGCATCGGCGGGGCGCCTCGATCTCACGGGGCGCGCCTGGGCGGAGACGGCATATACGCAGGTCGCGTTCGATCTTGCGCCCGTCGCGATCGGCGTCGTGCGCCCGGACAGGGCGTTTGAAAAGCACAGTCCCTCGGCATGGCGCATGAGCAACGCGCTGGAGAGCTGGTCGTGGGACGGCTGCGCGGGCAAAAAGGCGTCCGTGGAGGTGTATGCGACGGGCTGCAAGGTGCGCCTTGTTCTGAACGGCAAGACGGTCGGAGAGAAGAAAGTCCCTGCCAATGCGCGCGTCCGCTTCAAAGTGGCGTATGAGCCTGGCAAACTGACTGCGATCAGCCTGGCAAAAGACGGAAAGGAGCTTGGGCGCACGTCGCTCGTTTCGGCGGGCGCGGAGACCAAACTCACGCTCGTGCCGGAGAAAGCACAATACGGACAGGGCGATCTTTGCTATATCCGCCTGCAATATACGGACGAGGCGGGAGAGATCAAGCCCCTCGCGCGCGGCATGATCGACGTGGCCGTGGAGGGCGGCGAGCTTCTTGGGCTGGGCAGCGCCTGCCCGTACAATGAGGCGGGCTATCTCGGCACGGCGACGGACACCTACTACGGAGAGGCGCTCGCCGTGATCCGTCCGACGGCGGAGAGAGTCACGTTGCGCGCAGAGAGCCCGTACGGGAAGGCGCAGACGGAAATTACCTTCCGGGAAGGAGACCGCGCATGAAGCAGACAAGTTTCTTTGATCGCGCCCTGACGCGCACGCGCATCAGATCGGCGAACGTCAAACCGGTGGAATCGCTTTTGGGGTATCTCGTCGGGCCGTTTTGCGCGATGCTCGCCAACGGCATCTTCACGACCTATCTCACCCGCTACTTCCGCAACGTATTGTTTGCGGAAGAGCTGGCGTCAGGTTCTGCGCTCGCGGGGACGGTGGAGAGCTTTCTCACGGTCTTTCCCATCCTCTCGGCGATCCTGATCGTCATCGGCAACCTCGTCGCGGGACAGCTCGTCGAGCGGACGCGTACCAAAGCGGGCAAGGCACGGCCGTGGATCCTTCTTTCGGCGGTGCTGCTGGCGGTCTCCAGCGTACTCATCTTTATTCAGCCGTCCGACGATCCCACCTTCAAGATGATATGGCTGGTCATCGCGTACAATCTTTACTACGCGGTCGCGTTTCCGCTCTATAATACGGCGAACAGTACCTTAACGCCGCTCTCGACGCGCAACTCCAATCAGCGCAGCGTGCTGGCGTCCTTTGTCAATATGGCGCTGCTCGGCGCGGTGGGCGCGGGCTCGATGGTCTTTCCCTTCCTGCTCGGCATCCTCATCAAACCGGAAATGAGCCTGGGCACGCAGAGGACGTTCTGGATGATCCTCTTCATCATCGTCGCCGTCATCACCTTCCTCGGGACGGTCATGCAGTACTACTTCACGCGCGAGCGCGTGACGGAAGAGAGCATGGGGCAGGAGCAGGCGGAGGCAAAGCCGCGCATCGGCGTGGGCAGGCAGGCAAAGGCCGCCGTCGGAGACAGGTATTTCTGGATCATCATCGTCTTTTACTTTTTGTACCAGTTCAGCGGCGGCATCAAGAATACCTCCCTCAACTTCTATGCGGAGATCCTTGCGACGCAATCCTTCCCGACCGATTCGGTCACGGGCGTTCTCGGCATCATCGGTGCAGTGCCCATGGCGGTCGCGGTGTTCTTCGTGGCGCCGCTGTGCAACAAGTTCGGCAAGCGTCCCATGTGCGTCATCGGCATGATCGTCGGCGTCGCCGGCGGGGTGATCGCGGGTGTCGGCTATGACAACATGGTCGTGGCTTCGGTGGGCATCGCCCTGAAGTGCCTCGGCTCCGCGCCCGCGGGGTACATGATCCTCGCGATGATTGCGGACAGCCTCGATCATATCGAGGCGAAGTGCGGGTTCCGCTGCGACGGGCTCGTCATGTCCGTCTACAGTTCGATCATGATCGCCTCCACGCCGGTGGCGCAGGGCATTACCTCCGCGCTGGTCGGCACGGGCACGACGGGCACGGTCATCGCCTATATCTGGATCGAGACGGTGTGCTACGGCCTTGGCGCGATCATCCTGCTCTTCTTCAACGTGGAAAAGTATCTGAAATCCGACCGCGAGACGGTGCTTGCGCGTCAGAAGGCGGAAGCGGAGGCGGCGGGGCTTGAATGGATCGCGCCCGAAGAGCGGCTGCGCATCGAAGAGGAGGAATCGGAGCGGCTTGCGGAGGCGGCGCGCATTGAAGAACTGAAAGCCAGATGCGAAAAGAAGGGATTGGACTTCGAGGCAGAAGAGGCCAAGTACCAACAAAAACTGGCAGCAAAACAGGCAAAGAAAAAGAAATAAATTATCTTGTTATCGGAAACGCGCGGGGAGCGTGACCCCCTGACGATACGCAACGACCCTTCCCCCAAAATAAAGTTGCCAATATCCGCTTTCCCGTGCGTTTTTTCGATAGATTGACGAGTATCGATGTTTGGAATAACAAACATGTGACGTATCAGAAAGAATATCGTACATCTTCTGAAAAGTTTTTCTGATCAGAAATGTACAAATCAGACTCGGTGAACGCTTTGTAAAAGGGCCTCCCCGGGTCTTTTTTGCGCAAAATAAAAAACATGAGCAGACACATAGTAAACGGATAACGTTAAGCAATTGTATAATTTTGATTTGTGAAAGTTGACAAAATTTTATTTTTGTAATCCTGTTTTCTTGCATAATAATCGACAATATGATATACTTTAGAACGTAATAAAGTAACTGCAGGTGAATTGTCTTATTGTTGCCCGGTGGGTTGAATATAGCGAGAATTCTTTTAATTCTGATAGTGAATCAAGTCGTGTGTACCTTGTGTGCCAGAAAAACCAGGCTTTTATTTATAACCAAAGGCATGCACACTTTCACCGAGGCGCTGAAGAGGAAACTTACACCTTGGACGACGTCGTTGCCCAGGTTGTGAAAATGAATAAGAGATAATATGAAAGTTCTGTTAGTTAACAAGTTTCTGTACCCTAAAGGCGGGTCTGAAACATATGTCTTTGAAGTGGGGAAAGCGCTTCAAAATCAAGGTTGTTCAGTAAGTTATTTCGGGCAGGGTAACGAAAATAATATCGTCGGGAACAGTCAGAATTTGTTGGCAAAAGAGAAAGCACTTAATCCCTTTAGCCTGATTTATTCCCGTGACGCATAGCTAATGAAGATGAATGGGCAATATTATTGATTCGATAGCAATTTGTATAGTTATACCAAATTTGATATTATTT
>CALVWM010000004.1 GCA_944367185.1 uncultured Clostridia bacterium
CTTTCGTTGACGTAGTTCGCCATCTCCTCGGAGTGCTGTGCAACATGCGCAAGCACGTCATCGCCATACAGCGTCTGGGAACCGGTCAGCCAGTAAACAACTTTTTCTTTCATACAATTATACCTCATTGAATTATTTTTATCATTTCTCCGAAGCCGTCGGAGTACGGAACACAAGGATCGCCCCGCAATTGGGTGTAGACAGGACTGAGACGAGCCGGTCCCCTTTTGCTTCCCGCGCATTGGCGATCGCCGCGATACGTTCTGCGCGCTTGGTGGGGTTGGGTGTATATTCGATCACTACCGTCTCGATCATATCCTGCCTCCTTATTTCTTTTTTGTCTGCCCGTAGTAGGCGTTCTTGCCGTGCTTGCGCATATAATGCTTGTCCATCATAAACTGATCGGCACGAGTGACTTCGGGGTTGATATGCTCGGTGAGGAACGCCATCTTGGCGACCTCTTCAATGACTGTCGCATTGTAGACGGCATTGTCGCCGTCCTTGCCGAAGGAGAACACGCCGTGGCTCTTGATAAGCACGCCGGGAACTTCCAGGGGCTTGATATTGTCGTTTTGGAACTTTTCGATGATGGCAAGCCCGGTGTTCTTCTCGTACTCGCCCTCGATCTCCTCCTTGGTCAACGAGCGTGCGCAGGGAATATCGCCGTAAAAATAATCCGCGTGCGTCGTGCCGTAGAAGGGAATGCTGCGACCCGCCTGTGCCCATGCCGTTGCAAACGTCGAATGGGTGTGCGTGACGCCGCCGATGTCGGGGAACGCCTTATAAAATTCGATGTGCGTAGGCGTATCGGACGAAGGACGAAGATCGCCTTCGACCACTTTTCCGTTCAAATCGACGACCACCATGTCCTCTGCCTTCATCTCGTCATACTCAACGCCCGAGGGCTTGATGACGACAAGGCCCGTAGCTCTGTCGATCTCGGAGACATTGCCCCAGGTAAACAGGACGAGCTTGTTCTTGACGAGGTCAAGGTTTGCCTTCAGGACCTTTTCCTTCAATGCTTCCAACATATTTTCAATTCCTCCGAATAACGTTACCTGTCAGTATTTGAGCGAACGGGTCGCCTCACGGACAATGGGAAGCCCCTCGACGTAGCGCTTGCCGAATTCCTCAAAGCCCGCAACATTCTCGGGATCGGGTGCAAGCGTGACGCCCTCCTGACCCGCAAAAACGCGGTTATCGAGATAGCTCTCCAGCGTCTCGCCCTCCTTCTTGGTGATGAGGTAGTTTGCAAGGATCGCCATGCCCCACGCGCCGCCCTCGCCTGCCGTCTTCATGACGGTGACGGGCGCATTGATCGCCGCAGCAAGATAGCTCTGTCCGACGCGTTCCGTCTTGAAAAGCCCGCCGTGACCGGTGATGCGGTCGAGCTTGACGCCCTCCTCCTTGAGCATGATATCGCACCCCACCTTGAGCGCGCCGAACGCAGAATAAAGGTGCGTACGCATGAAGTTTGCAAGATTGAATTTGCCCTCTGCGGTCCTCACAAAGAGCGGTCTGCCCTTTTCGACCTGCGTAACGTGCTCATTGGAGACATAGTTATACGACAAAAGTCCGCCGCAGTCCTTATCGCCCTCCTCCGACTTGAAGTAGAGCATGTCATAGAGCTTCCACTTGGGAATGTCTACGCCTGCAAGCTGTGCAAACTCGCCAAACATATTCACCCAGCCGTTGATATCCGACGTGCAGTTGTTGCAATGGACCATGCCGACGAGATCGCCGACGGGCGTCGTGACGAGGTCGATCTCATCATGCGGCCTGGAAAGCGGCTTTTCCAGCACGATCATCGCAAAGACGGACGTGCCCGCGGAGACATTGCCCGTACGGACGCGGACGGAATTGGTCGCGACCATACCCGTGCCCGCGTCGCCCTCGGGCGGGCAGAGCGGGACACCCGGCTGCAGATTGCCCGTGGGATCAAGGAACTTTGCGCCCTCGGGCGTCAATTTACCTGCATCCTCGCCCGCGACGAGGATCTCAGGCAGAATATCCTCTACCTTGAAAGGGACTTTACCCGCGACGAGATCGTTGAACTTTTTCAGCATGCCCGTATCGTACTGACGGGTCGCGGGGTCGACGGGGAACATGCCGGACGCCTCGCCGATGCCGATGACTTTCCTGCCCGTGAGCATCCAGTGCACATACCCTTCCAGCGTCGTCTGGAACACGATGTCCTTGACGTGCTCCTCGCCGTTCAGGATCGCCTGATAGAGATGCGCGACCGACCAGCGTGCGGGAATGTGATAGTTGAACAGCTCCGTAAGCTTTCTGCCCGCCTCTGCCGCCGTGTTGTTGCGCCAGGTGCGGAAGGGAACGAGCAGACGATCGTCCTTATCGAACACCATGTAGCCGTGCATCATCGCGGAGAAGCCCATCGCGCCGACCGTCGTGAGCGTCACGCCGTACTTTTCTTTGACGTCCTCTGCAAGCTTTGCGTAGCAATCCTGCAAGCCCTCGCGGATGGCGTCCAGCGAATAGGTCCAAATGCCGTTGATATGCTGGTTCTCCCACTCATGGCTGCCCGATGCGATGGGCGTATTGTCCTCATCCACCAGGATCGCCTTGATGCGCGTCGAGCCAAACTCGATGCCGAGCGCGGTCGCGCCTTTTTCGATGCAAAGTTTTGCCTTTTCCTGCATAATAACCCCCTGACTATTTCATTCCAAAAGTACATGCCTATTATAGAATAATTCCGCCGAAAATTCAATAGGTAATCGGAAAATTTCTTGCGATTTTTTCGAGATTTTTTTCAATTCACGAGGACCACACGCAAAAAGACAGGCAAATTCTCCCCTAAGTGGAAAGGCCTCGGTCTGCCATTGCAGATTTCCCGAACCCGTCGCCTGCCCCAAAACCCCTTTACAACAAAAAAGAAACGGAACTTGTGTTCCGTTTCTTTTTTGTTCAACCGCAATGCGGTCAGATTTGTGTTATGACTGCGCGATGGTCAGCGTCCAGGAGTAGCTGCTATCCCAGTTTGCATCGGAGATATACACCCTAAATACCTGCCCGGCACCGAGCGTAACCGTATATTCCGTCAATCCCATAGAAACATCGATGACCGATTCGATATACGACGTTTCCACCAACATGACCGCAAATTTATCGGAAGTCGAGAACACATAAGTACCGGCTTCTGCAGGAATGAACGTCATGATATTGTCATTAAATCCGCCGCTGGTGACCGTGTTTGCACCGACAATAAGATCGCTGTCTGCGGGATCGCCGACTTCATAGTCAGGAGCCGCTTCCTGCCACTCGCCGATCCGATCGACATACATAGTCACGGTTTCATCATAGAACGTCGACTCCCATGTATCCAAACTGTACGTATAAGCATCGACCCAAAGCGTCACGCTTTCCTCTGCCCGCAGCGAGATAACATAAGGAAGTTCATAGGAAGAAAGTGCAGAACCACCTTCTGTCAGTCTGAGATGAACATCGTGGCCGCTGGCAAGCGCACCATTGGTAATACTGTACTCGCCGTCCTCCGTTGCCGTAAACATCCATGCAACGCCATTGGATCCGGCTGCCGCAGACGTCTTCACAAAGGAAGTATAGTCATGCGAAACAGGTCTCTCGCCCGCAACGATCGTTGCAGTATAGGAGATGCTGTTCGGCGTCTCACCCATCATGACGAAGCGATACGTCTCACCCTCGGTCGCCGTGAAGGAGTACTCAAAACCCTCTTCACCGAGACCGTAGTTGAAGCCGTCGATCACAGAGAGGTATGCCACATCCGCATCGGAATAGATGGTGTACAGACCGTCCGCAGGCGCAGTAAAGCTCATATACATACCGACGGTACCGTACTCAGCGGAGACAAGGAAGGAGCCTGCGCTGATCATTCTCACGGGATTGTACTGCGAACCGACGGGAGCTTCCGTGACTGCGACGGGGATCGTATAGCCTTCTGCGCTGCTCAGCGAGAACACTTCATCGTTTCCGGTCAGCGTGTAGAAGCCGCCAAGGTACAGAGCGCCCTGGTTGTTGTAAGAAACAGGCTCATACTGATAGTCATCATCCGCCGTATAGATGTACAGAGGATCAGATCCGACCTCAAGGCTATAGTAAACAGCCGTATTGCCTGCGGGCACATTCAGATAGTAGAGCCCAAGCTCGGGAATGACGTAAGGATCAGCTTCCGTACCGGAACCCTCAAGCTCAGTCGCCATAACAGAGATATTGAGCGTGAAGCTGAACCCGGTGGATTCGTATCCGGGACCATAGAGCATGTAGGTGTACGAAGCTCCTGCCGTCAGCTCAAGCTCGATATAGTTCTCCTCGAAATGATCATACGCATCGAAGTCGTTTGCAATAATGCCCTCTCCGTTCGTATCGAAGATATAGGTTGCGTCATAAGGCGCCGTAAAGGTGATATAGAAAACACCGTCATAGGTCGAGATGTAGTTATCTCCAAGAGCTACTTCGTAAGGATTGTTTTCCGTGCCGAACGTAGGCTCTTCTTCCACCATGAACTCGACCTCATAGGTCTGCGCCTCATCGGGCATCGAAGGCGAGTAGATGATCTCAAGGACATAGCCGTAGCTGTCATACGCCTCAACGGGAATGGTCGTCACGGTGAAGTCGGAGTTCAGACGGTCACCATTGATGGAAACATATCTGCCATCGGTCTCGATCGCGTCAGCGGAGACGACCCAGCTTGCGAAGCCCTCGATGAAGACGTAAGTGGTCTGATCGGCGGACACCGTAACGCTGTAAATGCCATCGGTGTTGACAACGTAGGGCGAAGCCTGCGTGCCGTTGCCTTCGACAAACTCGCTGACCGAAGTCTGATAGTAATAGCAGAACAGCAGCCAGCCGTTGCCTTCGGATGCCTCACCTGCAGGATCTTCAGGCGCGACAGGATAGCCCGCCTGAGAAGCATACAGCTTCAGGAAGTCAGCAAGTTCTTCCGTGACGGGAACCACGCCGTCGGCGTTGCAGACATCGGAGTATGCCGCCACAAACTCGGTGTAATCATAGCTCGTTCTCGTGTTTGCCTCTTGATCGAGGATAACAGGATGAAGCAGACGGTTGCCCCCTAATTCAACATTGATCAGATCCGTGCCATCGAAGAGGAAGCGGTTGCCGCCGATGAGCTTTGCAACCAGCACGGGGCCGGTTTCAGAGCCGACATGGTAGAAACCATCCGAACCGAGGACGACGGTCTCGGGCGTGATCGCATCGACGGGGATGCGGACGCCCTCCTGCTCGCCGTAAACTTCAGCGAGGACCTGCTCCGCCTCAACAACGCCTGCATCGATCTCCTCCGGGGGAGGGGTAGGATCGCCCGTTCTCGTAACGACGATCTGCACCTGTGCGGGCGTCCCGTCCGTCACGGCAATGCCGAACGTGTGGTAGGAAGAGCCAATGTCACCAACATACGCATCGGTGATCTCAAAATCAATGGAGGTGGTGTTGTCGCCTTCGCTGACCTGAGACTTATAGAACATGTTCGTACCGTTGTTATAAGGAGCATACTCCTTGATCACCGCGGTCTGGCCGTCATCCAAGGAAAGGGAAACGTTGTACTTGCCGGAAATCAGCGTCTGGAAAGTAACATAGACCTCATTGGAATCGGGTGCCCACACGTCATATGTACCGGCGTTCTCAACAAAGTACATCGTGATCTCGGTGACGGTGGGAAGACCGGTGCCCGAATAGTCCTGCATGTAAACAATGACAGGCGTCCCGTAATTGCCTTCGGGCATCTCGGGAACATCGGGCTCGTCGGGATCGTCGGGCTCAGTGCCGGAATAGTTGATGACGAGCGTGTAGGTAAAGACACCATCCGTGGTGTCGACGACCTCGTACGTTGCATCCGGATGATCTGCAAGGATCGCATCCCAGTCAGTCACCTGGATGTGATAGTCGCCCGCATCCAGATCGAACGTTGCAACACCGTTTGCGTTGGTCACGGCAGGCGTGCAAATGCCGCCTTCCCCCACAACACACATCTGGATCATCAGGTTCGGAACGGGATCGCCGTTCTCGTCCGTGACCGTGACGGTGTAAGTGCCCTCAGTCGGCTCGGGATTTTCGCCGGGATTCTCGGGATTTTCGCCGGGCTCTTCCGTGCCAGGATTTTCCGGATCGGGATCATCTTCCGTGGGAGAGCATGCAGCGAACACCGCGCCGAACAACGTAAGACAGAACAGCATACAGATCAGCAACGCTGTCTTAAGTCTTTTGCTCATAACTTACCTCCAAAAATATTCTCTCTACCCGCCCGAAAGCGGGAGAAATCCAAAAACAACAGCCCCGCTTATACCGTCTGGTATGCGTAGTAGCACAGCTGCAGCCATGCGACGTCGGGCGTCCAGCGGGCTTCCATTCTCATCAGGATGATGAGGAGGTCGACGACCTGCCCGTCCGCTACGACATAGCCCTGAGAATTCATCGAATCGGCATAGTCCTGCATGACGTCGGTATAGTCGATGCGGTCTGCCTCGGGGATGAGTTCGTAGACGGAAGAATAATCCTCAAGGGAGTAATATCCGTTTCCGGAGAAGTCAAATCTTCCCTCTTCGATCCACTGCGTCAGAGGCGCATCACTGAAGTTGGTCATGGATGCGAAGTCGATCAGCACGGGCGAAACAAGCGTACCGTCGTCATTCACGACATACCACATGTCCTCACTTGCGATATACTCTACGCCGTCTACATACAGAGGCAGGACGATCTCGCCCGCCATGTCGTCTCCGCTCGTCGTCCACATACCCTCCGCGATCGGAAGGATAACGGTACCTTCGCTATAGCGCGTGACATAGAAGTCGTATTCGCCGAACGTGCCGACCATAAAGAACTCGCATGCAAGGTAGTACGTCTCGCCTGCGACAAGGTTTGCAACGATCTCAAAATTGCCTTCCGTTGCCACCGTCGTCTTGGTCTCGCCGCCGATATTGTTGCCAAGCAGCCTTTCATCGGCGTCGAACAGCCATGCCTGCGGCTCATTGCCGGCAACATGTTCACCGGTGGAATAGAAAATGTAAGTGCCGCTCTCCTCGGGTACGAAGCGATACCGCATGCCGCGAGGCACGAAGACCTTGTTGATCGTGACATGATTGGGAGCCCCCATCACCATCTCGATCGCATGATCGTTATTCAGTCCGAGGACGGGGTCGATCATTGGCTCGTAGTCGCCGTACTGATCGAGATAGCGACAGATCTCAAGCCACTCCGTCTCGTTGTCGTTGGGGTCATCATTCCCGCGGATGGAGACAAGCTCCACAAGGAAGTCTTTGATCTCCTGATCGACGGGCACAAGCATGATGTCGGAGAATCTGCCGAGCCATGCGCAATCCGTGATAAAGTCATAGTTGTCGATCAGGAACTTATCCTCAGCGTCCAGGGCATTGTACGCATCCTCATCGATCTCGCCCGTCTGATTGCCGTTGGAATCGACTACCGCGATCGAATTGTAGACCAAAAGCATCGTGCTGTAGATCGCAGGGCCCCAAAGCGTCTCTTCATTGAACTCCGCAAGAAGATAAGGGCCGTCCTCGGTACGGACATGATAGTATCCGTCCTCTTCATTGTAGACAACTTCCGCATATTTGGTATAGACGGGATTGGAAGGGTCGCTGGCGTCATAGCCGGCCGCAGCCCAGCGCATGATCTCCATCGATCCGCCGTCCTCCACCATCTCGTCGATGGACGTGATCCGCATGTTGCGCATCCAGACGGTATCCTCGCCTACTGCAAGCGTCGCATCTTTGTAATATGCAAACGCATACTCGTGCGCGTCGCCGTCGCCGATGAACGCATACAGCGTCGTCCAGTCGTTATTGCCGGAGAACTCATACATGATCTCTCCGTCGATAAAGACATAGAACACATCGCCGCCCGCTTCCGTATCCGTCTTATAGTCAAAGGCAAGCACTTCGCCTTCATCCAGCGTCGCATCGAGGTACAGAATGCTGTACGAACCGCTCTTGGTGGACGTCGATGTCGCGATGTTGGACGTGTGGATGCTCTGGCCGTCATCGGAAATGACCCAAGGCCAGTTATACTCCAGCTCCTCGTGACGGTAGGTGAAGTCGACAGCCGTTTCGCCGTTGAGCACTGCGGCAAGATCCTCGATGGCAGGCGCCTCCACATCGGGAAGCTCCATCTCGCTGCCGGAACCGGGATCGGGCACATAGTCGTCCGCCGTGTACTGTGCAAAGAGCTGACGGAAAATATCCGCATCGGTGATGCCGCCCGCCTCGATCTCGCAGACCGTGCCGTAGCGGTCGATAATGACGTTGGTGGGATAGCCGCTCACGCCGAACATCGCATACAGCGTGGTATCATAGCAGCCGTCAAAGGTGAGTCCATTGGTCTGCATATAGGAAGCAATGGTATCGTCGCCCTGGAAAGGATTGATCGCGACGATCGCAAGGTCATCCTCGTAATCCAAATAAGCCTCCTGCATGAGCGGGAATTCCACCCCACACCAGGTGCAGCCGACATACCAGAAGTTGAGAAGGACGGTATTCTTTTCCTCCAACAGCTGAGAAAGGCTCTTTTCCTCCCCCGTCTTGGATTCGGTATAGGTAAAGTCGTACATGGCCGACTCAAGCGCATAGGTATGCCCGGCGGGAGCAGGGCCTTCCATGACGCCTCTTACAACCTGTACGGTGACGGCAGAACCCTCTGCGTCGGTGGTGTAGCTGCCATCCATTCTGTAGCCTTCGGGCAGGCTGCCGAGCTCAATGGTATAGACATCGGCGGGCGCCGTCACCTCAGCAACGCCGTCCGCATTCGTAAATGCCGCGTTCTGAAGCTCGCCGTCCTTGAGCAGTCTGACCGAGACGCTTTCCACGCCGGTCTCGTCCTCATACAGGACCGTAACGGTATAGGTGATCTCCTCCGCGGGGTCGTCGGTACCGGGTTTTTCGGTGTTCCCCGGGTTTTCGGTGTTCCCCGGATCCTGCGTAGCGGGCGTGCATGCCGCAATGCCAAAGCTGACAAGGACGAGCATGATTCCGATCAGTAGCGTTCTGATGAGTTTTCGCATGTTTGCGTGCGACCTCCTGAATTGATACAAAATCTGCAACTCTCGCAATAATTTCAAATTTTCTCAAAAATGCAGCATTGGTCAAATGCGCAAAAGTACATGCTTTCAGGACGGAACCCGTCCCGAATGCTTTTCATTATTTTATCACGATTGCACACAAAAGGCAACAAATCAATTGATAAAATTTATTACAATTCCTTATAGGAAATATTCCCTATTCCGATAAATCAAACCGTGCGTTCACGGCGATCAGCGCATCAAAAAATAAAGCACGAGGAATATGAGGCTGAAAGCCGCGACAAAGCAAAGAAACGCAGGCAAAAACTGCGCCATCGACGCCTTATAGAGCGCGCGGCGTTCCTTTTTGCTCAAATTGAGCGAACGCAGCTCTTCGTGCTTTTGCCTTTCTTCTTTTGACTTGTAGCCCGTGATGTTCTCATAGTCCATGTTAGCGATCGTTCTGCCGTCATCGACGAACTCGGGCTTCTGTTTTTTCTCTTTGCGTTTCATGACGTCAGTCCTGCGGATACAAGTGGCATGCGACCATGTGTCCGTTTCCGTAGTCGCGGAATTTGGGCGAGACCTCTTTGCAGATCTCCATGCAGTGATTGCAGCGCGTATGGAACTTGCATCCCGAAGGCGCGTTGATGGGGCTGGGGATGTCCCCGCTCAGGATGATGCGCTTGCTGTGCGCATCGGGATCGGGAATGGGGACCGCCGAGAACAGCGCCTCCGTGTACGGGTGCATGGGGTTATCAAAAATATCGCCTGTATTCGCATACTCCACAAGGCTGCCCAGGTACATGACCCCCACCTGATTGGAGATATGCTCGACGACGGAAAGATCGTGCGAGATGAAGATATACGTCAGGTTCATCTTCTCCTGCAGGTCTTTCAGCAGGTTGATGATCTGCGCCTGGATGGAGACGTCGAGCGCCGAAACGGGCTCGTCGCAGACGACAAACTTGGGTTTGAGCGCAAGCGCGGTCGCAATGCAGATGCGCTGACGCTGACCGCCCGAGAACTCATGCGGATAACGCTCGAAATAGTGCGCAGGCAGCCCGCATTTCTTCATGATGTCCAGCACATATGCCTTGCGCTCCGACTTGGGAACGAGTTTATGCTGCGCGACCGCCTCCCCGATGATCTCGCCGATGGGCATACGCGGAGAAAGGCTGGAATAGGGATCCTGGAAGATGATCTGCATCTGCGGACGCAGCGCGTTCATCTCCGCCGTCTTGAGCGTATTGATATCCCTTCCGTCAAAGAAGATCTCGCCGCCCGTTGCGGGCTGGAGCCGGAGGATCGTCCTGCCCAGCGTCGTCTTGCCGCAGCCGGACTCGCCAACAATGCCGAGCGTCGTACCAGCCTTGATCTTGAAACTGACGTCGTCCACTGCCTTGACGAACGCCTTGGGACGCCCGAAAAAGTCTTTATTGGCGGGAAAGTATTTTTTCAGATGACGGACTTCAAGAAGGACGTCCGGATCGGGCGGAAGGTGCTCTTCTGCCGCAGGGACGGACTCCTCCGCAAGCGGCTGTTCCGCCTCATCCGTCACCGGCTCTTCCGAAGCCTGCGCGGACGCGGCAAGCATTGCCTGCTCATCAGCGGCACGTTCTTGTTCCTGCATGGCTTCACGCATTGGGCTCCCCTCCTTCCTTGTCATAGAGATAGCACGCAACGCGATGTGTCGGCGAAACCTGAATGAAGTGCGGGTAATCGCCCTCGCATTTCGCCGTACAGCGGTCGCATCTCTCCTTAAAATAGCAATAGTTGGGCATGTCGATCGGGTTGGGAACCTGACCGGGGATGTTGTACAGCCTGTCAACCTTGCGCTTGACGACGGGCTTGCTCTTCTGCAGCCCCACCGTGTACGGATGCAGCGGGCTGTGGAAGATCTCTTCCGTCGTGCCCGTCTCGATGACGCGGCCCGCATACATGACGACCACATAGTCCGCCATCTCCGCGATCACGCCGAGATCGTGCGTGATGAGCATGATGGAACCGTCGATCTTCTCCTTGATCTCCCTGAGAAGATCGAGGATCTGCGCCTGGATGGTGACGTCGAGCGCCGTCGTCGGCTCGTCGGCGATGATGAGCCGGGGATCACAGGAGAGCGCGATCGCGATCATGACGCGCTGGCGCATACCGCCCGAAAGCTCATGCGGATAGCACTTGTAGACGCGCTCGGGCGCAGCAATGCCGACCAGCTTGAGCATTTCAAGGCTGTGCTCCCTTGCCTGCTCCTTGGTGCAGCCGGGCTGATGCAAAAGCACCATTTCGTCCAGCTGATAGCCGATACGGAACACGGGGTTGAGGCTGGTCATGGGCTCCTGGAAGATCATCGCGATCTGCTTGCCGCGGATCTTCTGCATCTCGCTCACGGGCATCTTGGCGATGTCGTACGCTTTGTCGCCCATGTTGAAGCGGATGGAACCGCTGACGATCTGCCCCTGCGGCGCCTGCACGAGCTGCATCAGGGAAAGGCTCGTCACGGACTTGCCGCAGCCGGACTCACCGACCACGCCGACCGTCGCGCCTTTCGGAATGGAGAATGTGACGCCGTCCACCGCCTTGGAGACGCCTGCATCCGTAAAGAAATAGGTGTGCAGATCGTCAAATTCGACGATGTTTTGGGGATCCTTCATTTCGCAGAGGTATTCCTCCTCCGGAACATGGCGCTTCTTGCGCTTTTCAAGCTCGCGGATGATCTTCGCGTTGCTCTTGGCGATCTCGCGCGATTCCTTTGCGGTGAGGTAGTGGGCGTCCCCTTTGGGCGCGACCTTTACGGTCGCGTTTTCTTGCTTTTTCTTCTGGAATAACATGGCTTATCTCTTCGATTTCGGATCGAACGCGTCACGCAGACCGTCGCCGATAAAGTTGAAACCGAGCACCGCAAGGACAATGCAGATTCCGGGCGGTACCCAAAGGTTGAGATAGTTCTGCAGGACCATGGGATCCTTGACGTCATTGATCATGCCGCCCCACGAAGCTTTCGTAAGCGGGACGCCGAGACCGAGGTAAGAGAGCGACGCCTCCGTCAGGATGACGCTGCCAAGCCCCAGAGTCATCGAGACGATGAGCTGCGGCATGACGTTGGGCACCAGATGCCGGAAGATCTTGCGCGGTGTGGAAAGCCCCCTTGCCGTCGCCGAGACCATGAACTCCTGTTCGCGCAAGGACAGGATTTGTCCGCGCACGATGCGCGCGATGCCTGTCCAGCCGAAGAGGGTCAGGAATATCATCATGAAATAGATTCGGTTATTGACATCGACGCCTATGCCGTCGAGGACTGAACCTATGATGAGCAGCAGGGGCAGCGACGGGATACAGCTGAAAATATCCACGATACGCATGATCAGCGTATCCACCCATTTTCCGAAATACCCCGCAAGTCCGCCGAAAATGATGCCGAGGATTGTCTCCATGATGACGACAATCAGGCTCAGAGAGAGCGAGACGCGACCGCCGTACATGATACGCGTAAAGACGTCGTAGCCCTGTTTGTCCGTCCCGAACCAGTGCTCCGGCGAGGCGGCCGCCAAATCGTCCACGCCCTTTTCCGAACGCTGTACGCGATACACGGTATATACGACCGGATCGCCGTTGTCGTCCAGAACGACGTTGCCGTTCTCATCCGTCATTTCCACTTCAATGGCAGAGACGACGATGTTCAGGCGATCCGTCTCATAGTCCTTCGTCTCCTCCTCGTAAGGCGAGAACAAAGGACCGATCCAGCAGAATGCAAACAGGAAAATAATGATGCAAAGCCCGACAATGGAGAGCTTGGAGCGGAAAAACCGCTTTGCGACCAGCTGCATGGGCGAGAGAGAACGGACGCTGTCCGCAAGAGAATGGATCTCCTCCTCCGGCTCATGCGGCGGCTCGCTCTCGGGGAGAGGCTGAGGGACGTCGCCCGGGATGATCGGCACTTCCGTACCGATCTCGCCCGCTTTGAATTCTTCTTCCATTCCTTCCTCTCCTCTACTTTGTAAGTTTGACGCGCGGGTCAACGATGACGTACATGATGTCCGTGAGCAGCATGCCGAGGACGGTCAGGACCGCGAGGAACATGTTGTACCCCATGACGAGCGGGATATCGCCCTGGTTCATCGCAGTATAACCGATCAGACCGATACCGTTGATCCCGAAGAAGTCCTCCAGGATCATCGAGCCGCCGAACAATCCGGGCAGGAGTCCCGCGAGCATGGTGACCATGGGGATCATCGTGTTCTTGAACGCATGCTTGTAGATGACCGAACGCTCCGAAAGTCCCTTGGCGCGCGCGGTACGGATATAATCGGCATTGAGCACTTCCAGCATATTCGTACGCGTATAGCGCATGATGGAACCAATGCTCAATACGACCGTGACCAAAATGGGCAGCACAAGGTGCCATGCCCGGTTGAGGAACAGTTCCCAATCCGTCGGATTGATGAGGCCCGAGGACTGCAGACCGAGCGCGGAGTCGAACCAGCCGAGATCATAGGCAAAGATCTTGACAACGAGCGCCGAAAAGAAGAACGTCGGGAAAGATATACCCACCATCGTAAGGACCGTCGTTGCATAGTCGAATGCGCCGTACTGCCTGACTGCCGCACGCGTACCGAGAAAGACCGCAAGCGGGTAGTAAATGATGAGACTGACCAGCGTGAGGATGAACGAGATCCACATATTGTCCGCAATGACTTGCGTCACGGGCTGCTCGTACAGGAAGGAATTTCCGAAATCAAAGAGGATCGCCCCCCTTGTTCCCAGCGTCGGATTGCCGAACAGCCACTTCCAGTACCCGACAATGATATTATCGTTCAGACCGTACAATTCCATCATCTGATCGATCCTCTCCTGCGAGAGTTCGACGCTGGGATTCGCCGTAAACTTGTTGGTGACATAGTCGCCCGGCATACAGCGGAGCAGCGCATAGAGAATGATGGAGACACCGAAAATGATGAGCACGGAGAGAAGCAGTCGCTTGATGATATACTTTACCATGTTATTCTCCCGTTGTAGGTAACGCTTGCAAAAGGGTTAAATTCTGTAGCTGACCTTCCAGATCTCCGCGAAGGGGCTCATGTAAGGCGTAGGATTCTGAACGAGCGTCGATGCGTCGATCAGGTCAGAGTTATAGACGAAGATATCGCTTCTCTGATAGAGCGGGAATTCAACCGCAAGCTTCATGACTTCATCGGCCGCTTCACGGTAGATCCTTGCACGCTCGCTCTGCACGATGGTCTCGCGACCCTCATCGATCAGATCGCTCAGAGTATTGATGATCTCATCCTCTTCCGCAGTTGCATTGTCCTGCGTGAGGAGGTAATCATAACCCCAGTTGAGCACGGACGTCGCACGGCTGTCCTTATGGTAGACCTGATACATATCGGGGTCGACCGTCGAGGACCATGCAGCTGCCCAGACGGCAAGGCCGCCGCTGGCAAGCTTGTAGAGCGCACGCGCATCGGGAACGACGGTTGTCTTGATCCCGTTCTCATTGAGGATATCGCTCGCTTTCAGGAACGTCTGATATGCGGGGTGATCGTACGTATCGCCCGCGATCGTGAGCGTGATCTCGATGGGATCGCCGTTTTCGTCAGACCAGACGCCGTTGCTGAAGGTGCAACCGCCCTCGATCAGCAGCGCTCTTGCGCTTGCAAACGAGTCGTCGTAGCCATAGTAGCTGGTCGGCGCCCATGCTTCGAGATCATCGTCCTCGAAGGCGTCATAGACCCAGCTCGTCGTGGAGAAAGGACGGTAGATGGGCGTTGAGAGCGTGCCGGGATAATAGTTCTGCACGAGCGAGGGATCGAATACGGTCATCAGCGCGCGGCGGATATAGATGTTGGGAATGAACTTGGCGTTGATCCCGATGTAACCATAGCCCGCCGTACGGACGGTGACGCTGGTGAGGAAGGAGGTCGCGTTGATCGATGCCATATTCTCCCGCGTCGCGCTCGGATCGGCGACGTCGACATCCTGGTTCTGCAGCGCGCCCATCATCTGCGTCGTCTGCTGGACCTTGTACTGGATGTGCTTGATCTTCGCGTTATAGATCTCTTCTTCGTTTCCGCCCGTCGTCACATAGTTCTCATTGCGGATGAGGTAGACGATGTTGCTGTTGAAGAATCCGTCCTCAAGCGTCTCAAAGCTGTCAACGGATGCCTGCGTCTGATTGCCGTTTTCGTCCGTTTCCCAGACAAAGGTCTCATCATGGATCGTGGACGCCTGATAGACGCCTGCCCCGACGGGAACGAAGTTGCGCGACTTGACCCGGTTCATGAAGGTGACGGAAGAGAATTCCACACCGAAGTTGGAGGTATAGGTCGTGTCGTTCATCGCCGCCCTCGTCAGTTCGGGCGTGGAGTAATAGTGCATGGGCGCGACGGAGAACGCGAAATTCCACTTGGCCTTGGGGTCGACGCCGTTGATCGTGATCTGGAGCATCTCGTACTCCCCTTCCGCGTACTGCGTGCTTCCGTCAAACTCGGAGGCATCGAGGATCTGAATGCCGGAAATGTTGGGAACGGCAAGACCGCCCGCAACCTGCTGGACGGCGCTGTAATACGCCTCCTTTGCCTCGCCCGCAAAGGTCGATATCATGGTCGTACCGGTGGAATAATAGCTGAGGATCTCAACGACGGCGCGGTCGGAGTAGCAGAGCGCACTATATGCCTCTTCGATCGCTTCCTCCTCCGTGTAGTCGGCATTACGGTCATAGCCCTGCCAGTCGATGATAAAGTTGCCGTCCTCGTCGGTATCGTAGACAATGACACCCGCAACGGTGTGGTACTGACGGCTGATGACTCCCGTCTCCAGGAAGAAGCCCTGCCAGATCTTATCCGTGTCCATATCGTAGCCGTCGTGATAGGAGTCGGTATCCTCATCATACTGGCCGCGGTAGGTGTTCATATCGATGCCGTTATACGTCGTCTGCAGTTCGTTTTTGAACTCAGCCTTGATCGCCTCGATGTCCGCCTTGATGTCGTCTTCGCCATATTCGACGAACAGGTCGGTGATGTTGCCGTTATTGTTTGCCCCGTTCTGCTGATCGTAATATTCAAAAAGCGAGCGGCGCTGGCTGTTGTAGGTATTCACAAAGCTCTGCCAAAGCGATGTTTTCGAAGGATCGTCCGCATAGTACATGACCGCATTCGCACGCATACGGGCGAGGGCGTTATAGGTCTCGTCAAAGGAAGAAGCCGATTCCTCGGTCGCATTGGGGTTCTGCGTCGTATATGCGCGAAGGCCCTGAATATCGGTGGAATACAGCGTATTGGAACCGGTATAGTTGGGATCAAGATACATATAGAGATTGAACAGAACGTCGTGCGCGGTAAGAGGCTCGCCGTCCGAAAACAGAATATCATTCTTGAGCACGAACTGATAGACGGTGTGGTCTGCGCTCTGACCGTTGGTCGTCGTCTGATTGGTCGCCGTGTACATCGTCTCGTTGTAATCGAGCGTGACGACAGGCTCGTCCTCCCCGTAGGTCACGTTGGTACCGTTCGCGTCCGAACCGAGCATGGAGATCTGCGTCTGGCCGACGACGTTCGCATCGTACTGAGACGTCGCAAAGAACGGATTGAATACCCGGTCAAACGCACCGGAACTGACCTGCAGCACGCGATTCTCGTTGAGCTGAGACGGATCGCCGTCATCCTCACCGGGCGTACATGCCGCAAAGATCGGAAGCGCCATGGAGGCGGCAAGACCGACTGCCGCAAGGCGCACCCATTTTTTGTTCATAACAGTTATCCTCCTGTTTTTTAACGAAATGCTTATTTCGCCGCCGGGGCGGCGGATCGATCACAAGCCGAAGCTTGCGTCCAGTTCCTCTCCCGTGAACGTCGCGGCACCGGTAACGGTGCTGTTCTCCGAGCCGTTCGCATCCACCCAGTTTCCGACCTCGCCGCCCTCTGTGAGCGTATAGGTAAAGCCTCTGTCCGGCTGGGTCAGCGTCGCGTTGACCACCCTCACCGTGCATCCTTCCAGCGTTACGTCTTCGAACGCGCCGCCGGAGAAGGAGTTGGCAAGGAAAGCGATACTGATCTCGGGCTTGTTGGTCGTGAGCAGCATTCTGGTGTAAACGGTGAAGCCGACGTCCTGAATGGTAAGATCTTCCACGCGCCCCTCCATCACGCCGAATAAGGAACGATAGGGCGTAATGTTGGTGCGGTTGACTTCCGAGCGGACTTCAAAACCCGTGATCGTATGCCCGTTGCCGTAGATCGTGCCCGAGAAAGAGTCGAGCGCCGTCCAAACGGCGTCATCGCCGTTGCGGTCGCTGAAGTCGATGTCGGTGACGAGGTACCAGTTGCTGTTTGTCCCGAGCGAAGCACCGGACGAGAGACGCTCCTGCGAAAGAACGGTGAAGTTTCCGACAAGATACTCCGCATAGAGATCGAGCCTGGTTCCGCTGTCGGGGAACACGGCATTTTCCGCCGTGAGAGGCTGCGTGAGTTCTTCATCGAAATAGAACCCGAGCAGCGTGTACGTCTGGTTGTCCACCGTCTGCGTGCGTGCATTGCTGCGCACGTAATCCGCGCGGACGACATATTCGCCCGCATCATTGGTGTCGTACAATCTGGACAGGAAGTTATCGCCCAGCGAGACGCGGTATGTCGTTTCCAAGGCAACAGGTTCACCGCCGATCATCAGATTGATCACGACCTCGCCGCGCTGCGCCCATTCCGCCCGCAGCGTAATGTTGCCGTTGACGCGGTCCGCCGTAAAGTCCCAATAATCCTCGCTGAGCCCGATCTCGTTTCCATCATCGTCAAACAAGACCTGCTTCCAACCGAGAAGATCGTAGCCCGAACGCGTGGGCACGTTGATGATGTCCAGGTCTCCCGCCCCTGCCGGACGATAGCCCGGCTCGACGGTGAGCGAGTCCTCCTGCACGCGCACGTACTCATACTGCGAGAAGATGCTGGGATCGAAACTGCCGCCGTTTGCATCGTAGGTGACCTCATGGATATAGCCGGCTTCGATGATCTTCTGCTCATCATCGACCGTCGCACATGCGCAGAGCATGCCCGCAACAAATACCGCAAACAATGCCGTGATCAGGACCAGGAGCAGGTTGCGTCTTTTCTTTCTCAAACTTTTCAAGGCTTTTGCCTCCATAGGCGCGGGAGCGCTGCTCCCCGTTGCACGTATTTCACATTTGCATAGATATACGATGATATCACCGCAATAGCAATATTATAACCGTGATGCGCATAATTGTCAAGTAATCAAGCCAACTGTGCGCAAATTCTCATGTGACAATGCAATCAGTCGATGACGACGAGAGTGACCTGATCGACATAGCTGTTGCCGAAGCGATCGGTCGCGCTCACATAGACGAGATAGCGCCCCGTTTCGCTCAGATCGTAGATCCCCGCAGTCCCGTCCTCAGGTGCCAGCAGCGTGTTTTCGCCTGACTCCGTGAGCACGTCGGTGCGGTACACGGCATCGACCGTGACCGTGATCTCCTCCGAAGGCGTTGCATTGTCGGAGACGGTGAGCCCCAGCCCGATCAGCAGGTCCGCCACGTCCGTCCCTTCCGCGGAAAGCGCATCGTCATGCAGCAGCCAGGTGTAGGAAGGCACGCTGATGACGGGCAATTCCGCCTCCGCCGCACGAACATCCACGCCGGCAAGCAGCTGCGCATAGATCTCGGTATAGCTCATCATGCGATCGGATTCGCTCTGATAGTAGCTGCTGTTCCTGTCATAAGCGGGGCTGCCGGAAGCAACGAACACCACGAGATCTTCCGCGCAGTCCGCGAAGGTCTCTGCGCTCACCGACACCGCATCGCCGCCGCTCGTACGCGCAAACAGAATGACGGTGCGCAGCGAAGTACAGCCCGTAAACGCATCCGGGGCGATCTCCGTCAGGGACGACCCCGCATCCGCGTTGACCGTGACCGTCTCCAATGCCGTACAACCGGAGAATGCATTCGCGCCGATGGACGAGAGCGACTGCGGGAGCAGGACGGAGACAAGCGAGGTACAGCCGCGGAATGCGTCCGCAGGCAATGCAAACGTCTGCTGCACAAAATATCCGGAAGGCGCGACATTGCGCAGATCGACAGAGGTAAGTCCGCAGTTCTCAAAAACGCCCTCCCCCATCTCGAGCACGCCGTCCATCTGAACGGATGTGAGCGCCGTACAGTCTTTGAAGGCATGCGCGCCGAGGACAGCCGTCAGCGAAGAGAGCGAGGCGGAAGTCAGGGATGTACATCCCTCGAACGCACGCTCGCCCACCGACCGGACGGGCAGGACGGAGAAATCGATTGAAGTCAGAGACGTACATCCGGCAAAGGCATTCGCAGGAATGCGCTCGATCGAACAGCCCGCCGCAAAGGCAATGCTACGAACAGATGAGCCGCGGAACACGCCGTCCGCCAGCGCGATCACATTGGCGGGCACCGTGATGCTGCCCGATCTTCCCGCGTAGGAGAGCAGCGTACGGCAAGTATCATTCAGATAGACAAATCCGTTCTGTTCATACGTTTCGAGTGCGCCGCAGTCCGCAAAGGCGTCCTCGCCGATCGAAGAGACGCCGCTTGCGCCCGTGATCGCGGTGAGCGACGTACAGCCGGAAAAAGCGCCCGCGCCGATCGATCCCACCCCTGCGGGGATATAGACCGTCTCGACTGCGGAGTTGCCCGCAAAGGCGTCCTCCGCGATGCCGATCACGGGGAGGTTGCGGTAGGTCGAGGGAATGACCACGTTGGCATCCCTGCCGCTGTAACGTTCCAAATAACAATAGCGGGAATCCGAAGTAAACGTGAAATCGTCCAGCGCGCTTTCGGGCGTGAGGATCAGGTCGGTCTCCGTTCTGTCGCTGAGGCGGTAGCTCTCGCCGCTGCCCGTGATGAGAGAAGGAGCGGTCCCGCCATAAAAACGATTGACCTGCGCCGTCTGAGAGCTCGAGAGAGCTCCCTGCTTCTCCGCATACAGCGTGAGCGTCTCGTCGCCGTTGACAAAGGTCAGGGAAACGTATGCCGCGGAGCGGATCCAGTGTGCATACAGCGTGACAGAACCGCCTTCCGCATACCCCATCGTCTCGCCGACGGGCTGCCTTCCGGCCGCATCATAGGCCCAATAGCCGAATGTATAGACGGGCGCGCCGAGCGCCGACGTGAGCGCAGCGGTAAACGTCTCGTCCGCACTCACATCGAGAGACTCACCCTCGTTTGCCGTTGCCGTGACAGGGGACACCGTCGCCGTCACGGGAAGATTGGGCATCAGCGTGACGGAAATATCCGTCTGAAGCGCATGCCAGTGGGCATAGACCGTTACATCCTCTGCGGGGATGGTATCAAACACATAGGGCGTTGTCCCCTCCGCATCCGCAAACCAGCCGTCAAAGACGTAGTTCGCGCGGATAGGCGCTTCGGGAGCAGCCAACGCCTCCCCCGCTTCACCCGTGACATCGTTGACGTGCGAACCGCCGCGGCTGTCAAACGTGACCGTATAAAGTTTCGTCCACTTGGCATAGACCGTGACGTCCGCCGCCGGCATGGTATTGGTCGCGAAGACAAATTCGCGGGTGTACTCCTGATCCCAGTACCAGCCGTCAAAGCGGTACCCTTCGCGCGTGGGCGCTTCGGGCTCGACGAGATAGGCATAGGAGGGATAGCTGACGGCATCCACGGGCGAGCCGCCGCAGCTGTCGAAGGAGAGACGGTATCCCGTCTGCCCTTCCGTGACAGTCTGCGAAAGATCGCTGTCGACAAGGCTTCCGCTCAGCCCGTCGGGAGCACCCGACGCGGAAGAAGCGGGATCGCACGCCGCAAAAGCTCCGGCGGAGAGAGTAAGGGCGAGCGCCGCCGTAAAGATCACTTTCTTTTTCATTTCTTACTCCTCCTTCTTATCCTCTCCGGAAGCGTCCTGCTCCGTCCCTTCCTGTGTCTGTCCGCCGGCTTCCGGGGAATCGTCCGCGGACACGTTCCCCTTTCTGCGACGCAGCATGAGGAGCACGGCGATGACCACGGCGACGACGACCACCACGCCTGCAACGCTCAGCCCGATGATGAGACCGAGGTTACCCGCCGTAACGGGCTGTGTCTCGGGCGGATCATCGGGAGGATTGTCGGGCGGATTGTCGGGACCGGGCGTGTCGCCCCTGAGTTCCGCGATCCTGTCGACTGCGCTCTGAAGCTTATCGGCATATTCGGCAAGGAATGCGCGCTGTCCGTCGGTAAGCATGTTGTAGTTGGTGTTCATCTGCGTGACTTCCGCCTCGTCCTCGAGCGTGAGCGCATCGACATCGAGCGCGATCAGCCAATCGAGCAGCGCCTGCGTGCCGCTTTCGATGACTTCTGCGGAATACTCCTGATCGTAGAAGAAGAACTCATAGATGACCGACTCATAGCCCGTTGCATTGACGGGAATGACCATGTCCGCCATCTGATAGCCGATCATGTAGCTGAAGTTGTCATACAGGTCGACAATGGTCACAATATCATCGACGTTCGTCGACGCTTCGACCGCGGGCGCCTGCAGACCCTTGAAGATATACTTGGGATAATATTCACGGGAGACCGTTCCGATGGAGTCCGCAATGAGACCGATGCCCATATAGAAGAAGGCGCTGGGACCGATGCTCCTGACGGACGCGGGGATCTCAACTGCATGGATGTTGCGGCAGTATGCCATCGCAAAATCGCCGACACGGCTGGTCCCGTCGAGGATGACGTAAGGGCGCATGTTTTCGCCGACTTCACGCATCTGGAGGCCATTGGGCACGGCAACGAGCTCGTATGTCCCGTTGTCAAGATAGCGGTACAGTCCGCCGTATGACTCGTCCACAAAGAACGTCTCGTTTGCTTCGTCGACCGAGATCTGCACCAGGCTCGTGCAACCCGCAAACGCAGGCGAGCCGATGATCTCAAGCGATGCGGGCAGATGGATGGAACGGATACGCGAATTGAAGAACGCGCCGCCGCCAAGTCCCACGAGGCTGTCGCCCAGTTCGACCGCCGTGATGTTACCCGTGACGGTAGCCCCCGTCTCCGACGACGTAGGCACATAGAACGCGCCGCTGTAGATCTGCACGACGTTGGGCAGACGGACCGTCCCCGAGATATTCAGACAGTTGTAGAATGCGTCGTCGCCGATCTCGAGCGCATCGGTAAAGTCAGTATTTCCGATCGCCGTACCGTAGAAGCTGCGTGCATCGAAATACTCAACGCCGGAAAGATCGATGTTCTCGACCGCACTCTCTTCAAAAGCGCTGACGCCGATATAGCTCGTCGCCTCGTCCAGCGTGACGTCGGTGAGCGACGTCGTCTGATAGAAGGCATGGGAATCGATATACACGACGCCGGAAAGATCGATGCTCGTCAGCGCGGTATTGCCCGCGAACGCATAGGACCCGATGGCCTTTACGCTTGCGGGAATGATGACTTCCGCAAGATAAGGCATGGGCATGAGCTGCGTGCCGTCCAACGCGACGAAAGCGTAGTCGCCGATGACGCTCGCCCCCTCTCTGAACTCCACGCGCATCAGGCGCGTATCGTTGAGGAACACACGCTCTCCCATATTTTCAAGCGATGCGGAAATGGTGACGTCAGCGAGAAGCGGACAGTTTGCAAACGCCATCGCACCGAGCGTCGTCACGCTGTCGGGCAGGACAAGCTCGGAAAGATAGGAGCCGTAGAACGCATATGCACCGATCTCCGCAAGGTTTGCGTTCTGCGCAAACGTCAGGGAGACGAGCTGCTCGCAGTTCATGAACGCGCTCTCGCCGATCGTGCGGACGTTGGATCCGATGATGACGGAGCCGATCGCGGTACCCATGAATGCACGCGCGCCGATGGACGTTACGCTGTCCGGGATCTGCACTTCGGAGAGCGAGCCGCACCCATAGAACAGATCTGCGGAAATGCTATCAAGATCGCTTTGGAAGACGACGGACTCGAGGGAGCCGCAGTTTGCGAACGCGCTCTCACCGAGATAGCGAAGGCTTGCAGGCAGGACGACGCGGACGATGCCCGTCCCGCGGAAGGCGCGCGCCTCGATACGCTCCACGCCCTCTGCGATGATGAGCGTCTTGCCGGCAAGGGATGCGTTGTTTGCATAGGCATTGGCGTAGATGGTCGTCACGCCTTCGCCGATCGTGACGGTATTGCTGCTGCCCGCAACGGGATATGCGGGAGGCGCGAGCACGGGTTCGTTGCCGCCGACCGTCACAAGCATGACGTAAGTCTCGCCTGCGTCGATCGTGCTCTCCTCTGCGTAGTAATTGCTGATGCCGCGCAGCGAAATGGACTTGAGCGACGCGCAGTCCGCAAAAATATCGTTCCCGAGGGAGGTAAGGCGGTCTCCGCCGTCCAGCGTGACGCTCTCGAGTGCGGAGCATCCGTCGAAGGCATTGTTTCCGATGGAGACAACGCCCTCCGGAAGATCAAAATTTGTCAGCGACGTGCAGCCGGCAAAGGCGCTGTCACCGATCGAAGAGCAAGTCGCGCCGTCCGCAAACGTCACGGACGAAAGAGCGGTACAGCCCGCAAAGGCATTGCTGCCGATCGCATCGACGGAGTTGTGGAAGGTGATGCTCTGAAGCTCGGTCATACCGCGGAATGCCGCAGCGGCGACGGTGGAAGCATAGTAGTCCACATGCTCGATCGCCGTTCCCGAGAAGAAGTCGGTATTGAGCTGCGTGATCGCGCTCAGCGTGACGTTCTCGATCCCCGAGCCGTAGAAGGCGCGCGCATTGCCGAAACGCAGATTTCCGAGGTCTGCCTCGGAAAGGCTGACCGTGTTATAGAATGCGTTGTCATAGATACCGGTCACGCGGCTGAAATCGAACGTTGTGAGTCTGACACAGTCACGGAAGGCGTCCGAACCGACCACAAGGCTCTGCGATGTGCATTCCTCCGAGGTCCTTTCAAAGAAGGCATCCCAGGTAACGCGGTCTGCGGCCTCGGTACCGGAGACGGTGACGCCGTCCACCATGTAGCTGTTGTTGTCTGCATCGTAAGAAAGACCGTACTCGTTGTCCTCACTTGCGTCGTACCAGACGACCTCTTCGAGCTGATCGCAGCCGCGGAAGGCATTGTAGGAGATCGCGATCAGCGAGGTGGGAAGGAAAATGCGGCGCAGCGAAGAGTTTTCAAAACAGGACAGGCCGAGCGTCGTCACGCCTTCGGGAATGATAACGGTATCGATGTTCTGATTTTCATAGAAGGGACCTTCGCGCGTTGCGACCATGTATCCCATATTGGTAATACCGAGGTCTGCGGGAATGACGAGAATGTTGCGCTTGTCACCGTCCTCATCGACATAGGTGTCCGTATAACCGGGACCGTTATAGTCATAACAGTACATGCTGTAGACGGTGTACTCTTCCCCGATCGTGATATAGAATGTCGCAAGGACACCGTTCGCGTTGAGGTAAAGTTCGACCACGCCCTCCTGCTTGCAGATCACGCGTGCATGAGAGGAATCGGACTCGACGACCTCAAGCAGTCGGGAATCGCTCGGCGTCCAGGTAAGGTTGGGGATGCTGTCCACATACCAGGGCTCGAAAGAAGGATACAAGACGAGTTCGGAGCCGTTCTCCACAGAAATGGAGTTCCCGTTGACCATGCGCGAAACGCCCGTCGTGAGGTTGTCGTACGAACCGACGGAGATCGCATCGAGCTGCGCCGTGCCCGCAGTGCCCGTAACGCGGACGACAAAGGTGAACGCCTGACTTCCGTCCGCATCGGAGGGATAAGGATAGTCCGCTGCTCCGGGTGCATAGGCGCTGATGGTCGCTTCCCCTTCGCCGACGGCATATAATCTGCCGTTGTTCACGCGGACGACCGCCTCGTTGCTGCTCTCCCAGAGCACGTCATGGATCATGGGATCTGCGCTCGTTTTGGTAAAGTTATCGGGCGAGAGCGTCTCGTTGCGGCTGTTATAAGTGAAGGTCACTTCCGTCCCGCACGCGGGGCAGACAAAGTGTCTGGAAGTGTACCCGGATCCTGACCGCTGCGCGATGACATCGGCAAAAAGCGTCCCGGCGGGGTAGCCTTCGGGCAGATCGTCCGCCGTCACCTGCCGCACCGTTCCGGTGGAAGGATCATAATAATAATCCCCCGTCGCATACGTCAGCCCGTTATGTTCGTCGTAGACGAAATCACACTGCACGCCGTGCGCGTCGATGTGCGAGCAGGAATACGTCGCATAATTGAAGAGTTCGACTTCAAAGGTCGCGACCGCCTCCGTGCCGTCCATCTCCACTCTGCCCGTGTCGTCGGTAAGATTGAGCGCACTGCCCGCATTCATCAGAAGCGTCTGTCCGCCAATGGAATTCTCAACGCGCGATCCGCTCCCGTCCACATAGCTGGCGACAACATCAACTTTGTTGACTTCCGGAGTTGTGAGCTGAACCAGATATACGCCGGAATTGAGCGCATAGTCGTCAACGCGGACACCGATATACTTTCCGGTCTGTCCTTCGACCGTCATAAACTGATCAAGCCAGTCTGTGATCTCTACCGTCACTCTGTTGACCGCTCCGCGCGAACTGTCCACGGGAATAGAATACTCCGTAAGCCAGTCCACAGCGCCGGTCTCTTCCGTCGCCCAGTCAACATCGCTGTCCGCCTCCTGATAGGAGAACAGCTGTACTGCCTGTACATAGTGATTGTCATAGAGATACAAGTCGAGATATGCATTGCGGATCTTGGTCATATCCGTCGAATCATACTCGTACCGGATAGAACTTTCATACACGACAGGCGCTTCATAGTCCACATAGAAGGTGAACGTCTGCGTCTGCTCTTCCGCAGTTCTTCCATTGTAATAATTGCGCGCCGTAAATGTGACGGTATATTGCGTATTATTCTTGAGTCCGTATTCAGAAGGGCTTAGCCCGATCTCCGCATAACCGGGCGTCGTGGAATAGGATTTGTTAACATTATTGATGGTGTCCTTCCAGACCACTTCCCCGGTAACGGTATTCTCAATCACGACATCCATATATTGAACGGCGCGGAGAAGTCCGAAATAGACGGCGTAAAATTCATATACGCCATACTGGCTCTTGCCGATCGCGACCTTGTCCGTCGAAGCGGTGATGCCGCTTTCCTCCCCTTCCGCAAGGTCATAGACATACTGACCGAGCGGCAGATAGGTCTCCGAGCCCTCGTAATATCTGCCGATGACGACGGACTCATAGACCGCCGCGACCGTCTTATCCTCGTCCTGGATCGCCGAGTTGTTGGCGTCCGCGCTGACTTCGTACGTCGTTGCATCAAAGATCGGCGCATCCAGCCAGTCGCCGTAAAAGGCGAGGTAAGGGATGGAGAGATCGACGCCGGACGCATCCGCATCGGTGAGCGTGATAAAGCCCTCGACATACATACCGTTTTCAAAGTTGGCATCGAGGTACGCCTTTTCATCACTCGTCAGCGAAACGGTCACGGTAATCGTCGCGTCTTCGCCCGCGCCCAGCGTCACTTCGCCGTTCGCGCTGTATTCGCCGTTGACATAGAATTCTTTTTCGGCGCGGTCGAGCATATAGCTCTGCTCGGACACCGTGATGTTGTCGATGGAGACGCTCTCCGTCATGACGATGGCGCCCAACGTGTAGTTCTTCGCCTCGGAAGACGTATTCACGACGTGGAACTCCATCGTATAGATGCCCTCGCGGTCGGGATCGTCCCCCAGTTCCATCTTGGGCTTTGCATTGTTCTCCACATAGAGATAGGACTCCGTCGCGATCGCCTTGCTGATGTCGCCAAGTCCGGCGCCCTGACGGCGGACGGAGTAAGGCAGTCCCCTCTCGTCGTTGACGATGGTCGCCGTACTCATCAGAAGGGAGTTGACGCGGTCCGCAAGCTCGATACCCGTAAGGTCGGTCGTCTCCTCAACGTGCTGACGGAGCAGCGCGACGGCGCCCGCCATGTTGGGCGACGCCATGGAGGTACCGCTGTAAATGCTGTAGCCGCCCACGACGGAGGACGTGATCTCGCCGCCGTGCGCAGTGATCTCGGGTTTGATCTTCAGGTCGGGCGTAGGCCCCCACGAAGAGAAGTCGGACATGAACGGGCCCGCCTCATAGTCCTTGTTGAGGTAGATGGTGCCCGACCCAAGCGCGACGAGCGCACTGCCGATGTCCGCCGTGACCGTACAGGTAGGGATCTCCTTGCCCGTTCCGAGGGACGCGATGATACGTCCCGACTGATTGTTGTAGATGATACAGCCGACTGCGCCGTTTTCGTACGCAATGCGCTGTTTTTCTTCGAAGTTTGTCTCACCGCGCGAGACGACCGCAATGCAGTTGCCCTGCGCAAGCGCGCGGCGCACAGCCGTGGTATAGTTGTTTGCCCTGCCGTAGCCGGGAACGACGACAAAGTTGAACGTGCCGTCCTGATTTTCGCCGAGGAGTTCCTCGACAAAGTCGCCCTGTTCGCCCGCGGCATTGCTCGACTCGTTGAAGTAGACTGCCGTGCCGTCGGAAAGCTCCATATAGGAGGACTTCTGTCCGGAAATGGAGGCAACGGAAAGCGCGCCCGCGTATGTCGAGGGCGAACCGACCGTGCCGCTGTCGGGATTGGACGTCAAATTGGTAGTACCGTATGCGCCGTTCTGCGCAGAGCTTCCGGAGTTGGACGCTGCGACGACGAGGTTGATCCCCGCTTCGTACACTTTATCGTAAACTTCATTGACAGCAGTCTCATCAATCTCACGCGAGAAGCCCGCCGAGACACCCAGCGACATGTTGATGACGTCTGTGCCCAGCGTGATGCAGTCGGAGACGGCTGCAAGAATATCGTCCGTCTCCGCGCCGCCTTCCGTGCCGTCCTCCAGATCGGGGAAGACTTTGCAGATCATGAGCTGCGCATTGGGCGCAACGCCGATAAAGGTCTCACCGTTTTCAAAGGCTTCGCCGTCCTCGGCGGTGACGTTCTCGTCCTTGCCCGCGATGATGCCCGCGACGTGGTGTCCGTGCGAGGAAGTCTTGGGAAAAACATCGGGATCGTTGTCCGCATAGTCATATGCGAAGGGAACTTTGGCGTTGTAATAGACGTCATCCACCGTAATGGCGCTGCCCTGCGTGCTCGCCGCAAGGTTGTCCATATTGGCTTCCACTTCCTCTTTCGTGAGCTTTTCCGATCCCTCGGGCGGCATTTCCCGGAATGCGGAGTGATTTCTGTCATATCCCGTATCGAGTACGGCGATCAGCATCCCGTCGCCCTGATATTCGATCTCGGACGAATCGTAAATACCCGTATCGTACACATTGACGACGTTTTCCGTGACCGTCGCCTGCGGGACCGCATAGACTTCCGAATAGATGATGTTCTTGACGCACGACAAAGACGAGATCGCTGAGACATCCTCGTCCTTGACGACAAGGGAGACGCCGTTGACGACGGACGTATAGCTGTGGCGCAGCTCATAGGAAATAGAGCTGTTTTTCAGCGAAGCGAGAAAACCGCTCTGCTCCCTTGCAAGGGATGCGGCATATGAGCTCCCCTCCGTTCCGTTGACGTATGCCGTGAAATCCTCATATCTTCTCTGAACGGAAGAACTTCCGAGGTACACGTCGAGCATGGAATCGGAGTTCATCTCGACGATGATCCTGCGCGTTCCGTCGCTCTTGGTCTTTGCCTGCGCGGCGGCAGACGTCAGCAGATCCTCATTGAGATTCTGCATGGTGTTGAGCTGATCGCCGAGCGTGTCCGTCACGTCGATGATCTTCTCGCTGCTCGCTCCTCCCGTCTGCGTCTGGCTCATGGCCGCGGGCGTCGTACATGCCGCCGACACCCCGAGACAGCCTGCCAAAGCAAGCGTGGACAGGGAAACGAGTAGTTTTCTGATTCCTGCTTTCACTGCAATCCAGCCTCCAAAAGTTTTACTGCCTTGCGCCGCCGAACGATAAAACATGCAATGCGATAAAAACTTCACGTTTTACGCACATTTTTATCACAAATCCGCTCCGTTACACAAAAAAGCCTTCCCGAGAGGCTTCTCTCCGGAACCTTTTCCTGCGTCATAAGAAATTGACTGTCCGAGCAAACGCTTTGTTCTGAATCGACATAATTCATAATAATATGTCAGATACAACGTGTCTATTATATAAAAAATATGTATGAAAAAAAAGTATTTTAACACACTTTTGCCAAATTCCAAGGTTAAAAAAAACTTATATTTTTGTTTATGTCCTCTTATAAAGCCCTTAAGCCGCGGACCCGCCTTTCATCCGGCCGTGCCGGATGCGCTCCTCTTTGCGGCTTGCCTCCGACCCGAACGACATACGCCAAACGACGATCGGGCGCCTCCTCTGCGTTCCGGAAAATATCGGTGCGGCCTCGGCATACTTTTCGCCCTCAGCGTGAAAGGAACACGTCCCCCGGAATGTCCCGTCAGACGAACTGATATTGAGGTTGAGGAACGCCGTGTCCGAAAACAACTATATATTTCTGTATGTCAAGAGTTTTTCACAAATTTTTTCAAAAAATTCCGGCGCTCCTTTGCATGACACATGAGCATAGGCAAGATCGACGACATGCGCATCGTCCGCAGGTATTGCGGCAAGTCGGGAAACATGATCTGCCCCGGGAGCTTACAGATGATGACAAAACAGTTGATGAGAGAAAAAGCAGCCCGCTCGGACTGCTTTTCGATCTCTTTGACGCACCCAGGCTTTGCCTCGCGTATTTCTTCTCGCCACGTGCGGCCTGAAGATTCGTCAGGATGCGGTTTATACCTTAATATATTGCCAAATATGCTGAAAGACTTTGCATGCAGCAATAGTCTGTGTCGGAAATTCAACCGTCGGGGTATCCGTCCATTGTGCTTTGCAAATTTCATAGACATCTTCTCTGACATAAAATTGAAATCCTTCGGTCATAGTGACTTCAAATCGCGATGTCTGATCGTTATATTCACAGTCGGAACCGAAAAACATGGCGGAGTTCAACGATGCGGGCATGTCGCCGCGATAATCGTAATATACCGATTGCAGATTCTCACAAAATCCGAACGCGCAGATCCCGATCTCTTCGATCGTCGACGGCAAATACACCGTTGTGATCCCGTCGCATCCTCGGAATGCACTCTCGCCGATCGTTTTGCACCCTTCGTTGATTGTGACCGTGCCGTCTATTTTGCAGTAAAAAAATGCCTCCGGCACAATTTCGGTTGCCGTAATCGTCAGATTCTGCATTTCGGCGTAATCAAAGAATGTATCGATCTTGGGAAAAGTAATATCCACATTGCCGATCTCGGCATCGGAAAACGCCTCCGGATCAATTCGGTTAACCTGACCGCCTATCGTAAGATCTCCGAGGATCCTTCCGGAAAACGCCCTCCGGCCGATACTGTCCCAATTTGTGATCTCCGTTACGCGGTTGGTGCCGAGAATGAGCATTCCGGGAGCATTTATATAAGTAATTCATAATGACGGTGCTGTACTCAAGACCTTGAGATTTGTGTACGGTAGAAGCATATCCGAGGTCAATCATATCCATCTCGGAAAGATCGTATTCCTTGATGCGACCGTCTCCAAAATCAATTTGGACGATTGTTTCGTCTCCCACGGTAACGATCTTTCGGATATAACCGATATCTCCGTTGTTAACATCCTCAAAGTTCTTGATCTGCATGATTTTATCTCCTTCTCGGTAAATCTTGCCTGCCTTTTCGGGTGTTTCCTTTTTGCTCGGAGTTGCCGGATTTACCTTGTCCCGAATCATCTCGTTAAGAGAGTTTACACAGGTTTCGGTCTTTTGGCGTAGCGGTGTGAGAAGTGCCACATTGTCAATGCCGTGCAATGCGCTTTCCTGCATATAGAGGTCAACGATAGTTGCAGCGGAATCAACAAGCTCCGGAGATTCTATCAACTTAAAATCAGTACCGTATTCCAGATTCAGATTGCCGTGCCGTATAATCTGCGCATTAGTCGCAATTTTACTTCCTGCGTTCTGTCTGAAAACCCTATCTAATCTTATAGTGGGAACAATTCCCGAAAATATCATCTCACTGAGTACAGCTCCCGGTCCAACTGAAGGAAGCTGATCTGCATCACCGATCAAAATGAGTTGTGCTCCGTCCTGAATTGCCTGAAACAAATGCAATGCCAAATACACATCAAGCATACTGACCTCATCCACAAGAATCAAATCCGCTTCCAGTTTGCCTGCGCTTCCGTAGGTGCCATCCTCAGAGGCATAAAGGTTCAACGCCTTATGCACCGTTGATGCATCTCGCCCTGTTGCCTGACACATTCTACGCGCCGCCTTTCCGGTTGGAGCGCAAAGGCAGATGGTCTTACCGGGATTAGACTTCTTGTAGATATCGAGAATTGCTCTTTGAATCATTGATTTGCCCGTGCCGGGACCACCTGTGATGATTGCAAGTCCGTTCGTAAGTGCTGTTTTGACTGCGTTCCTCTGCTCAGGAGCCCGCTTGATCTTCATTATTGCCTCTTGTTTATCGAGTTCTTCGTCAAGATCGCCGTAATGACATTTGATGGGGTTGCTGAGTTGCTTGATTGCTGCTCTCGCAAGTGCCCCCTCAACTGCGGCGGTTTGCGATCGGAACACCTCGGTTCCGTAGCAAACGAGTTGTCCCTGATTTACAAGAACCATCGCTCTGCACGCTGCCATCTCTTCGGTAAGCCCTTCGGTATCAAGAAACTTTAATGCTGCCTTGATAAAGGCGTGCTTTTCGAGGCATAGGTTGCCACGTCCTTCAGCATCAACGAGCGTGAAAATAAGACCTTCGTCTACTCTTCTGGGATCCAACGGGTGCATTCCCATACTGAGAGCGATTTTATCTGCCGTTAAGAAGCCAATACCGGAGATCTCACAAAGCTTGTAAGGATAATCCTTTACTGTCTCTATAGCCTTGTTGCCGTATTCCATATAAAACCGTATCGCCTTGTTTGCAGTAATGCCGTAGGGTGACAGAAATGCAATCACATCTCTTGCTCCACGGTTAAGCATATAAGACTCGCAAATCTTTTCAAGCTTGCTCTCGGTAATACCGGAAATCGACAAAAGCTTCCTTGGATCCTTATCAAGAATCTCAAGTGCATCATCGCCGAAAGCCGTCCAAATATCATATCTTCCAGCACCTTATCGCGTTCCAAGGTAGGCATCGCAAAATCATTGTCCGGGTTATTACCCCAAACCGCAGCAAATGCACCGTGATTCACGTCGGCAACTGCCAGATAAAACCGAAGCTGAAGCTCATAGTTGTAAGGATAATGTCCATCATCCCATTCTCTTGCCACACGCCACGAACAGCTCTTGCATTCGAGAATTCCCTTCTCTCCGTCAGATGCTCTGATGAAGCGTCGGTCAAAGTCTGCAAGGGCGAACGGAAAATCGGCGTGCTGATACATATTCGTATCATTGATAACCGTATTTCCGGTTTTCTTAGCATACCAATGTGCTGCGATTGGTTCAAGCATATGTCCCATTTCGAGCGTATCCGGATTGAGTTTGGGCGGTGTTTTCATTAAGCCCTTTTTTATTCTCCACAGTTCAAGCGGAGTAACCCAAGGTGAGACTCCGAAAATAGCCGCTACATCGCTGCCACCAACCGTATAAGGAATATTCCCCTTCGGTCCGTGCGCTCTGCATTCAAGCCATCTTTCGTTAGTCATACCGGCAGTATCACATAAAAGAATCGGTGCTGCCATCAGTAATTCACCTCGGTTGCGAGATCGTACTCTCTCCAGTTCAACGTAAGAGCTCTTGCCATATTTTCCTCAACGGCAAGCATTTTACTTTCGGGAGTGCCTTCGAGCTTGAGATTGTACGGGATCTCCTGCATCGCCATAAATAAAATGTATGAGAGTGATGCTAGTAAACCGAGCGATTTTCATAAAATGCCCGACCATATTCGAAAGATATTATACTTAGATGCGTGCGATTTGATTGTCGAAAAGGATAATGAGCCTGTTTTTTCAATTGAAATCACTACTGAAGCTGGGACTGGACATAACGCTTTTCAACGATTCGCACGTATAGCTGCATCAGTTGAAAATAGTGTTCCTGCGTTTTATATCTATCCTGAAGGAGTAATAGTTACAAGGCAAAATACGCCTCCTCGTTGGGATAAGATTAATCCTCTAGTCTTCAGAGCATTAGAATCAGTAATGAGCATATATCAAATTCCTGCGCTATTATATTATTTCCCATCAGATATAATGTTATATCAAGATCAACCCGAGCAATCGCCTAATCTAATAAAAAAAGGATTATGCTATGATCCTGATATTATTAGATATTCTGGTTGCCCTGATTCATCGTCTACCAGTATGCAGAATTTATTTGCTGCGATTAACGAACTTCTTTCGATTACAGAAGCTACTGGCGTTGTTCCGGCTAGACGTTCTTTATTGCAAAGATTAACATTTAGACGTCAAAGGACATATATGCAAGAACAGTTTTCACAAAAAGCACGTGGGCGTTCTATAGAAGAAATGTCTCCGTTAACTGCAGTTAAAAAAATTCCAAGCTCGTTTTTATTAAATTATTTGAGCCAATACGAAAGCAATACTTATCAAATTGGTGAGTTGCTAAGGAGTAGAGAGTATACTCAGATTTATCAAGTTAATGCTGGGTTTCGTGGGGATCCTTATCCAGGGGCACTTGCGGCCATAGATTATTTGATTTGTAGAGATGGGCAAACTTTTGAGGAGCGACGAGATAACTTAGTATTATTATTTGGTGAATTGGAAATCGACGAGGATAATCATACAATTCAAGTCCTAAACAGAAACCATTCTTCAATTAACGATTTTTTTAGCACAGTTCAAAATAGTGCTAGGCATAATCTTTTAACTAAGGAGTATTCCGAACTAGAGTCTAAGGATATCCCTAGATATTTTATGCAAGTACGCTATGGTTCAACATATTCTAAAGTAAAACATATTAGAGTGTATGCTTATTTTGCCGATGCGATACTTTTCCCTGATGGTTCCTTGTGGAGGGATGCATAATGCGAAAATTATCAGAAGAGGATGTAACAAAAATCATTTTATCTAATCTTATTAAAAATGACTGGGAAATTGTATGTTTCGATTTTCCTCAAAGTGGAACAGGGATACTACTTCATCCCAATTCATCGGAGACAGAAAAAAACAAAGGCTCAATAAACCCAGACATTATTGCGGTAAAGAAAAACTTGTGTCTGTATTTTGAAAATAAAGATCGTACATATTTTCCTGATTTTGAAAAAATAAATATGCTTCGTACCAAAAATTGTTACTCAAATGCACTAAGTGATTTACTTAAACCATTCCCTATACAGAATATATTTTATGGTATCGGTCTTCCAACTCAAAAATGCACTAGGAATGCTTTAGATAATAGTAGTTTGGTTGATTTTATCCTTGGGGTAGATAGCGATAGAACAATTCGATTCTTGTATAATAAAGACCCAGAACAAATCATAATATAGAATTAGCTAATTATGTTTAGTAAATAGGATTTTAGATAATTACTAAGCAAATTTAATTTTCCATAATTGCAAAAGCCGTAATCATTCGACTACGGCTTTAATGTTTGTATGAAGTTGTAAATTATATTATAGCTCGCCATAAAGCGAAAAATATCTCTGACGAATGTTTGTTTTTCTACTGTTTATTTTTCCTCTGCCGATGCTGAGTTCGGCGCAGACTTCCGATTGTACCATTCCGTTCATGTAACAGTTCAAAATGGCAAGTTCTAATTCCGTAAGATGCAGGGCTTCAACGAGAGTATCGTACTTGCTATAATCTGTCCGTTCTTGCTCAAAGCAGTTTACAGGATCGGCGGGGAGTGCCTTATAATTCGTGAAATCTATGGATTCGACGACGGTTCCCCGTCTATCGGGTTTGTTGCGCAGCAGCTTGATGAAATGATCAACTTCGCGATAGCAGGCAAGTTTAATGGTGATGTCTTTCCCTGTGCGGTCTTCGCCATAAATCTCTGATGCCTTTCTGCCAGCGAACTGATAGAGAAAACAGATAGCGGTTTGTGCCACGTCATAGCCATCCGATACGATATAGTCCATCTCGCCCATGTGGTGCAAGTCTTTAATTAAGCCGATATACAGCTTGTCTGCCACTTTCATATCGAACTTCTTTACGGTGCGGAGCGCCTGCAATGCGATCATTTCACCCATGAGCTTAACGTTCTCGGCAGAGATAGGCTTATCGAACAATTCGCCTTCATTGCGATACTTTCCGTTTGAGAACTTGGTTACCAACATTTCCATCTTTACACCTCTGAATTTGTATTTGCCTTTTTCGGGCAACAGGCGGAGGGGCATAGGACGGTAAATGTCGGTATTCTGACTAGCCCGCCTGCGGAAGTCAACGGGACAAAGCCAAAATCGTTGCGTACAGGTCGGGAAATGCCTCATAAACAGCAAAAGAGCCGAGCAAGGAGTACAATCCTTACTCGGCTCTCAATTCATTTATATGGGTGTTTTCAGCAACGATTTTGCGGCCGTTGGCGTCCGCGAGGAACTATGCTACCATAGCCGACCGAAAAAGCACAAATTCGGAGGGTTATTTTAATCGGACGATCATTCCAAAGAAATCGCGGGCAAAAAATAATACGAACTCCGAAAAAGAGTTCGTATTATTCCCATATGGGTTTAGTGTATAAAAATGCTACCCATAACATACCTGTTAATCTTGAGATTCTTTACGTAATTCCGTAATCTTTACGTAATTTGTTATTCTCAAATTTATCCATATCAATACAAATCTGAGAAAACATGTTTTGAGAAATACTAAAAATATTTTCTTTTAATGCCAAGTAATTCATTTTGCAACTCGTAAATCAATTAAATTCGCATAATATCAACAATATTTCTTTATGTATTCCATTAAGTAATGCTTTTCATACTCATCAAATTTTGAAGCTGCAAGGTTAAATATTTTAGTAAACTCCTTCCTTTGACCTTCAAGCTCAGTCTCATAAAATTTTATTCGATCAATCTTTTTTACTATAATTATAGGAATAGCTTTTTCGACCATATCTATGCCAAGTGGACTGATTGCCCCAATTTCGAAATATCTAATAATGCTGCTCATATCAAGGGGTTTTACTAAATGTATTTTTTTAATTTCAAAAGCTCGGATTATCAAAGATTCAAATAAACTTATGATCCTCGGAAGTTGATATTCGATGGTGTCTTTTACGTCTCGAAAAACTTTCCTATAAGTGTCATTTACAAATTTATGCTCATCTTTTTTCACAATCAATGGAGTTAATCTTTCTCCAATAAGCTTTTTAAAAATTTCAATAGCGTTCATATATTTTAACTTACTATTTAGAAATTAGTCCTTTAACTGCATAATCTTGGTAACAATAAGTTTCGACAATTCATATCTCTTTTCCGGAAATGTCCATGTTATAAAGTCGATTGCGATCTCTTGCCGGGCAAGAGTTCCCCCTCCATGCCCTTGTTTCGATCTGATTCCTGTTGCCCGAGTATTCTTTATCCATAATTTTGCAGTCATTGTAAATGAAGGTTGTTTTGTTTTTTCTATCAATTCTTTTGCTGCTTCTTCGATAAAATATTGATTGTTATCTTTTTCCCACAAATATAGAAACTGTAAAGTATTTATATCTCTAAGCCAACTTTGAATAACATAACTAGGGTTATCTGGGTTTTTCTTTTTTGCAATCTCTGTAAGCGAATACATATTGAATGTTTTAGAAAAGATGTGTTCTAAGTCCATGAGTAATTGCGCATAAGGCTCGTTACATTTTACAAAACCAAGAATTTCCTTTTCTATATCAGCACAATATTTTTCAATATCGCTATCAGATAAATTTGCTAACTTGAGAGCTTCTCTGGTATGCTTACACTTTGTTTCCAAATATTCTGCAATAGCATCATCAAATTTTTCTAACCCCATAATTACTCCTATACCACTTTTAATTCATTTTATCAAAATACCCTTAAATTGTCAATATAACTCGCATATTCTTGAGTTTTAAATTGCATAAACATACATATTCTGCTGTTTCAATTTTCAATTAGAAGAAATATGCTATCATTAGTACAAATTCAAGCAACTACAATCCTAAAATCAGTCCTATTTTCTGTTTTTTGGCATAAAAAAAGATCTTAAACTCACTCAATTTTATCTTTGAATGAGTTTAAGATCGTTGGCGCCGATTGGGTGACTTTGTACGAACTCAAAGGGAAGGAAGAGGCAGATCGGGAACATTCCCCGACCTGCTTTTCTATATCTTCGACATACGATTTTGAAAAACGTTCCGTTGAAAATCTCTCTTGGAAGTTGTATGTAATGACCATGTGGTCGCCGTACCAGATAACTTCCCGCACAAAGGTATTCACGAGCAGCTTGCGAACCTTTATGTCGTCTGAATCTTCAAAGACTTTAGAGAGCAGGAATTTTTCTACTTCCTCGACGGATAAGTGAGCGTATGATTTCTGCTTTGCCTTATTGATCTCGATCTCCAATTCGTTGAGCTCTGCCTGTAAGCCGTTGAGCCTGTCCTTCGTAAAATCTGTGATGATGCCTTGTTCGATGGCTTTTACGATATTGTCTGCCGCCTTTTTGGCATCATCCCGCTTCTGCAGCAGGATCTGCAAACCAGAATCGTCCTGCATCATCTTTTCGTGTACCTTGACGACGGTCTCCGCGATCTGCGTGATGATGCTGTTCCTGCGCAGCATTGCAACCGTCGCTTGAATGACGTAATCTTCCAGGATCTGCTTTTTCACGGCTTTGCAGTCGCAATCTTCTTGCTTACGGCGTTTTGAAAGACAAGAATAATAGTAATGGATCTCACCCGTCTTGCTCGTGCCGCTCTCGCCGACCATCCTGTGCTTGCATTTTCCGCAGATGAGCTTTCCCGAAAGGATATAGTCGAACATTTCCTTCTTGCGCCCCGGCGCATTCTTGTTTTCTTCATTGATGGCGTTCACTCGCGTCCACAACTCCTTTGAAATGATTGCGGGGAAGACTTTGTCGTAATCCTCGCCCTTATGGGTCACGACACCCGTATAACGTTTGTCGTGCAGGACCTTATATACGAATTTGTGCGTGATGAACTTCCCGTTCTTGCGGCGGAAGTTCTTTTCTTTGAGTTCGTCAGCGATGGTTTGCGCTTTATAGCCCTGCGCGTACTTTCGGAATATCTCGCGGACGACTTCAGCTTCCGCCTCGTTAATGTGATACTTCTTGTCTTTCAAGTCCCATCCGAAGATATCTCTTCCGCCCGTGGCATTCCCTTTGAGCCAGCTCTCCCGCAGACCGCGGTTGACTTTCTGTTTGAGGTCTTCGGAAAAGTATTCGTTGAAGCCTTCGATCACGGCAAGAAACAGCTTTCCCTCCGGCGTGTCGGGAATATTCTCCATTGCGGAGACAAGTTCCACGCCGTTGTCGGTCAGTTTCTTTCGGTTGACGACCGATTCGTACTTGTTGCGGGCGAACCTGTCTAATTTGTAAACGATGACCACGCTCCATTGCCGTCGTTTGCTGTCGCGCAGCATTTGTTGGAAAGCCGCGCGGTTGTCGTTCATTCCCGTCGTCGCCCTGTCGATGTACTGATCGACGACGAGAAGATCGTTTTTCTCCGCGAACTGTTTACAGACGCGGACTTGTCCTTCGATAGACTGTTCTGTCTGGCTGTCAGATGAATATCTGGCATAGATGACTGCTGTTTTCAAAATGGGCACCTCCAAAATTTTTTGCCTCCATTGTACATCTTTACGGCAGGAAATAACAGGCACGGCGGGCATACAGTACCCATACGGTTTCCCAAGCGACCGCAGAAAAACCGTAGCAAAAGCGGTACAATTTCGGCGCTTCCGTACCTTTCGGCGCACCCCAAAACGGGGAGAGCAAGGCGCAGTCTGTCAAAGGTCTGCCCCCACGGGAACGCGCAGGAATTTTGTTGAAGGGAGCATTCTTCCTCTCATCCAAAATTGCTGTGCGCCTTTGACAGACAATGCCGCTCTCCCACCATCCCCGAGCCGAAAGGTACGAAAATGTCCCGGACAGGTAACAAAATACGCGGTTTGTTTCGGTTTTGGTGACCTAAGTTGCGGTTTTGTTGGGGTTTATTCACGGCAGCTTTTGTTGAAAAACGCAGGAGAATGTGGTAGAATGTAAGCACAAACAAGCCGAACTGCGGCTTCATATCACGGAGGAATGTATTCTGACTGTGGGAAAAAACCAGCGGGAGTAGTCGGGCTTAGACCCAAACCAAAGAATTGACGAAATATCCGGGTGACCGTGACTGTCAGGCAAGATAGGCGAGAGATCGTCTGTCCTTTGTCTGCGGTCACGGTCTTTTTTTGTTTCTCGAAAACTTTTCTTCCAAACCACGTACTTTACAAACTTTTTGTCCTTGTGATAGCAGAGAGTTTTTTCGGCGAGACCCCGAACTTTTTAGGATCAGTGTCCTTAGAAAAGTGAGAGGCAATTCGCACGACGGGAGGAAATCATGACATTAAACGAGATCAGACAGCAATTAAAGACGATACGCCTGTACTATACGAACAAGGCGCGTTTTTCCGCTGCCTTCAATACCCTCCCGCATACGGTGAAGGAGCTTGCAGACAAGTACGCCGCCATCGTCAGTACCGCGCCACTCGATTTGTACTATATCTATTTTGAGCTGTATGTCAAGGGGCTGACGCAGGAGGCAACGGCGGAAGATCTCAATTACAGCACCGAGTATATCAGGCAGAAAAATAAAAAGCTCTTGCTGTTTTTGCAGAGCAAACTCAATGAACGGGAGGTGAGTTGATGAAGGAGATCGAAGTCAAAGATAATCCGCTGGGGATCAAGATCTATGCCGTCGGAGAGCCGGACATCGACCGCATGACCGAGGAGGAATACAACCTGTTTGCATCGTCGTTGGCGTTCTATATCAACGACTATGTGACGAAATCTGAACACGACAAGGAGGAAAACGATGCCGTATAGCCAAGTTAAAGTTTATTCGGACGGGAGTCATTATATCGGCATCCCTTATGAGCCAAACCCGCGCGCAAAAAACCGCCGCCCGCGCTATGAGGAAGTTATAGAAGTCAAAGAGCCTGTTGCCGATGCAGAAGTCAATGCCGATGATGAGCCGTCTGTCGCTGTTGAGACGGAACAAACGGCGCAAAATCTTGATGACGTCCACGAAAAAAGCTCGCCGCCTGCCGTAAGACAGATGACGCGCAAAGAGCTGTTCGATGAATTGTATCAGCTGACATTCGGGATGAAGAAGCGGGAACAAAAATCGTATATCGTCAAGGAAATGCTGCCCTATTTCAAGGACGGCTCGTCTTGCCGCGCCTTCGTGGAGCAGAATTTTGAACGTAAGCACCGCAATATGATCTGCCGCAGAACGAGGCTTTGGAGAAAGATAAACCACCAGCGTTTCAATTATTTTGTAACTTTTACGTATGCCGATGACAAGATGACCGAGGAAGAATTTGCAAAAAAGCTACTCAATACCCTGTACCACTTTTCAAGCCGCAAGGGTTGGCTGTATATCGGCGCATGGGAGCGCGGCGGGGAAACAAATCGTCTGCATTTCCACGGGCTGTTCTATATCCCCGAAGGCACGCTTTCGGGAGAAATGGAGATCCTTCGCGACTTCGATACCCGCAAAAGGAGAATGCAGACGGTGCAGCAGAATACGTTTTTTGCCAAGAAGTTCGGACGCAATGCGTTCCGTCCTATTAACCATGTCTCGGAAATGCCGCAGGCGGTGCAATATCTCGTAAAATACATAGAGAAATCCGGCGGCAAGCTTATCTATTCCAGAGGGCTGTATCAATACTTTGTGACGGACATCATGGACGAGGATATCGTCTGCCCCTACGGCTTAGAGGACAGGAAAATACTCCTCTTCGACAGCTTCGGGTGTTGGATAGAGGGCGAATATATCGGGCAAGTAAGCCCCGAAGTGATAGCGCAACTCCCGAAAGTTACATAGCGACTTGCATAACGGTGAAAATCAAGGCACGGCGCGACGGAATAAGCGGGCGGTTCGCCAAGCGGGTCAGCGGCGAACGCCCGCGCCGTCGCCGCCTTTGATTTCCGTTTGTCCGCTTTGTTTGTTCGGGCGTGCGCTTGGCTTCGGCGCACTCGGCGCGAAGCGCCGAGGGTGACGGTGCGGCGTCAGCCGCACCGTCAGCTTTGCCGCCGACTTGTATATAAGCCAAGCGCACGCCTTACTGCCATTTTGATCATTGCAGCGCTTCTGCTGCCTAAAATGATAGCGATAGAGTCGGTCGCACAAAAGAAACATCCCTTATTCTCTTGCAAATCGGGTCAAAATCTGCTAAAATATAATCAGGCTTATCACAAGAATGCTGATAGCAAACGACAACTGAATATACACGATCATTTTCTACGGAACATAGGCCAACGATCCGGCGTCTGTCGGTGCAAACATTTCAGGCCTATCAATATAAGCGTGCTGGCCGCGTTAAGGCCAAAGGAGGGCTTTTTATGGAAAAAACGATCTGTGAACTGTTTGCCGGTGTCGGCGGTTTCCGCTTAGGATTCGACCGTCTTGATTCCGGCTGGAGAACAACTTGGTTCTCGCAATGGGAGCCGGGCGCTGCGACGCAGTGGGCGCATCAGTGTTATGTGCAGCACTATGGCGACAGCCCCGACTTGAATAATGAATATCATACGGGAGAAGACATCGCCTCGGTGGAGAAATCTTCCATCCCCGACCATTCGCTCCTCGTAGGCGGATTCCCTTGCCAAGATTACAGCGTGGCACATACGCTCGCGTCGGCGCATGGCATCGAAGGAAAGAAAGGTGTGCTTTGGTGGCAGATCCACGACGTGTTGATCGCCAAGCAGCCGCCGTTTTGCCTTTTAGAGAATGTCGATCGTCTTTTGAAATCCCCTGCGAAGCAGCGGGGACGCGATTTTGGCGTCATCCTTGCCTGCCTTTCCGCTCTTGGATATAGCGTCGAGTGGCGCGTTGTCAATGCGGCGCAGTATGGAGCCGCTCAGCGGCGCCGTCGTACGTTCATCTTTGCCTATCGGAACGATACGCACTATGGGAAAGAGATGGCGGGTCGCTCTTTTGACGAGATCCTCCGCGAAGACGGCTTTATGGCACGTGCATTCCCTATCCAAGGGATGGAGCCTGTCCGTCAGAAGGATATCGGGAGCGATATCGTTGCCGTAAGCGATACATTTGCCTTTGCATTCGAGAATGCAGGATATATGCATGGCGACACCATTTATACCGCGAAAGCCGTGGAAGCGGAAGAGCCCGCGACGATGCTCGGGGCTATCTTACAGCATAACGTCGACGAAAAATATTATATCACCGGCGACAAGATGGCAAAGTGGGTCTATCTTAAAGGCGCAAAAAAAATCCCGCGCAAGACTAAGGAAGGACACGAATATGTCTTTTCTGAAGGTCCCATCGCCTTCCCCGATCCTTGGGATCGCCCGGGCAGAACGATGCTCACGAGCGAATCGACGCTCAATCGCTCGACACATACCGTCGTCGATCCCGGGACAGGGCGTATCCGTTTATTGACGCCCGTCGAGGCGGAACGCCTTCAGGGATTCGATGATGACTGGACGGCGGGGATGCCCGACAGGATGCGATATTTCTGCATGGGGAACGCGCTTGTCGTCCCGATGATCACGCGCATGGGACACGTTCTTGACGATATCATAGCGGACGAAGAATGAAGTCAAAGGGACTTGTGTTTGCGCACAGGTCCCTTTTGCTATAAAAACGAAGGAGAATATCGAAATGGAAGGAACAGCTTACCGCACCAAGGGCGACGTATTGAGGCGCGCGCAGGAGATCGTCGGCATCCCGCTCAAGGAAGTCGATGCATCCGGCCGCCTTGCAACGGGCAAGGGCGCCATCGGCACCGTCATCGAGGAGAGTTGGTTCGGGTATTCTCCCAACGCCGAAGCCGAGCCCGATTTTCCCGAGGCGGGCGTAGAACTCAAAGTCACGCCTTATGTTCACGGTAAGAACGGGATCCGTGCCAAAGAGCGGTTGGTGTGCAATATTATCAACTACATGGAGGAATACGACCGCACCTTTCAAACGAGTTCGTTTTGGCACAAATGCAATACGATGCTGTTGATGTCCTACGAGCACCGCGAAAATGTTCCCAAGGGCGATTTTCGTATCGATAAGGCAGTCTTGTTCAGCTTCCCGGAAGAAGATCTGATGATCATCGAACACGACTGGGAGACGATCATGCAGAAGGTGCGGGATGGCCGCGCACACGAGATCACAGAAGGCGATACGCTGTATTTGGCTGCCTGCACGAAGGGCGCAAATGCTTCCAGCGTCCGCAAACAGCCTTTTTCCGATATTCTCGCAAAGCAGCGTGCATATTCACTCAAATCGACCTATATGACGCAGATCTTGCGGAAATATATCTTCGGCATCGAAGAAGATGAACGCATCGTCAAAGATTGGCACGCACTCGTCCATGCCTCCTTTGAAGAGCATTTGATCGAACGGCTCTCTCCCTATTACGGCAAGACGCAGCGCGAACTGAAGCAGCTCTTTGGCATAGAGAAGTCGCCTAAAAACCTCAATGATATCCTCCTTGGCAAGATGCTCGGCATCCATGGCAGGATCGCGCAGACGGACGAATTCAAAAAAGCGGGTATCGTTCCCAAAACGATCCGCGTCCGCCGCGACGGAACGATCAAGGAGTGTATGTCTTTCCCGCCTTTTGACTTTATCAAGTTGAGCCAAGAGACGGAATGGGAAGAGTCCGAGTTTTACAACTACTTGGCGCCCACCAAGTTCCTGTTTGTCATCTTTCAAGAGAATGCAAATGGAGAACTGGTCTTTGAACGCGTTCAGTTTTGGAACATCCCCGTTAGCGACCTTGAAGAGGTCGGCCGCGTTTGGAAGAGGACGGTCGATACGATCCGTCGCGGCGTCGTATTGCGTGAAACGGCGCGCGGTGTGAGCAACGATCTTCCCAAACAGAGCGAAAGCCGCATTGCGCACGTGCGTCCCCACGCACAGGACGGGCGGGACAGGGCAAAACTGCCCGATGGCCGCATGATGACAAAGCAATGCTTTTGGTTAAATAATACATACATCGCGGAACAAATCAGGCAGCCTAAATAATGATTTTCTTGGCGGATCAGATATGAAACACCCGAAGTCGTATGATTCAACGCCTGCGATACGCAAACGGATGTCGAAGGTGAAACTCAAGAACGGAAAGGCGGAAACGCTCCTTGCAAAACGGCTTTGGGGGTTGGGGCATCGGTATCGCAGAAATTATAAAAAGCTCCCCGGTTCTCCCGATATCGCCATCATGAAGTTCAATATAGCCGTATTCGTGGACGGTGAATTTTGGCACGGGAAAGATTGGGAGATCCGCAAAGAGCGGCTGCAACACAACCGCGAATATTGGATCGAGAAGATCGAAGAGAATATCGCAAGAGACCGGCGCGTCGATGCCGAACTGCTGCAAATGGGCTGGACGCCCGTCCACTTTTGGGAGAAGGACGTCCTAAAAGACCCCGATGCCTGTGTCTGGGCGGTGATCGAACTGATGACGGACGAAGGGTGAGCGCATGGATGGCATCAGGGTGGTAGAGCTGTTTGCAGGTGTCGGCGGCTTTCGCCTCGGGCTGGAGGCGGCTTCCGAACGCTTCAAAGTCATCTGGGCAAACCAGTGGGAGCCCTATCAGAACGAGCAATTTGCCTTCTCATGCTATACGCGTCATTTCGGTACGAGCCCCTCTCATGTATGTGCAGATATCGCCAAAGTCAAAGAGAACGTACCGAAGCACGACCTCCTTGTCGGCGGCTTTCCTTGCCAAGACTATTCCATCTTGAAAAAAGATGCCAAGGGAATCGAAGGCGCAAAGGGTAGGCTTTGGTGGGAGATCGACGCCATCTTAGAGAAGAGACGCCCGAAATATGTTATTTTAGAGAATGTGGACAGGCTCGTCCGTTCCCCCGCAAGGCAGATCGGGCGTGATTTTTCTATCATCCTGCGTTGCTTTTATGAAAAAGGCTATGCGGTGGAGTGGCGCGTCGTCAATGCCGCCGATTATGGCTGCGCCCAACGACGACGCAGGACGTTCATCGTAGCCTATCACAATACGACCGTGTTTTATCGTCGTTTTGCCGAGGACGTGTGCAAGCAATGGCTGAAAACGATGCATCGCTATGTCGTTACAGACGGTATCATGGCGCAGGCTTTTCCCGTGCAGTCGTTTCGGAAAGATTTTTTCGACCAATGGATCGACGAGATGAGTTTCTCCTCCATGCAGGACGTGACAGAGCGGCAACGCGCGCGATTGCATGATGCGGGGATCATGATCAACGGACGGATCTACTCTCTCGAAGTCGTGCCGCAGCGTATTCCGCCGATCCCGCTGAAAGATATTTTGGAGCAGGGCACCGTGGATGAGCGGTATTTCCTCAAAGAGAACGAGCTGCCGCAATGGATCTACAAAAAGGGCGCCAAGCGCGAGATCCACAAGCGGACGGATGGATCGGAATATGTGTTCACGGAGGGCGCGATGGCGTTTCCCGATTCCTTGGATAAGCCGTCGCGAACACTCGTCACATCGGAAACGAAACTATCGCGCACCTCTCATGTCGTACAAGATCCTATATCGGGGCGGCTGCGTACCTTGACGCCGATCGAATGCGAACGCCTGAACGGCTTCCCCGACGACTGGACTGCTGGTATGCCCGACAAAATGCGCTACTTTTGCATGGGGAATGCTTTGGTCGTGCCGATGGTGACAAAAATAGGCAATATTATTTATAAGTTAAATATCCGCTAAACAAGCCTCGAAGAATTTAAACGAAATATTTAAAATCGCCTCGTCTTCTTCGCTCAATTCTTTGCTGTGTGCGTCTGCTCTATAACTGTTTATGGTATCAAAAAAATGCTCAAATTTCACTCTATCGTTGAAGAGATTTTGATAATCTGGCCAACTGTCTTTGATTAGTAATTTCAGTTGCGAGAAATAAAGTTCGTTCATCGCTCCCTTGAAATCCTTAGGGCTCATTCTATCAATTTGCGATGTATCCTTCGTTGTTTTGCGCACTCGCGAAACGAGTTGTTCTTTTGCCTTTCTTCCATATTTCATCTGTAAATTTGCGCTAATTAATTTACGTAGCTTTTGTTCTATGTCATTCCTTCGAAGACCTATTCTTGTACGTTTATCTTCCCATGATGTTAATGTTTTATCGTAACGATACTTATCTCGTAGATATTTTAAAATAGACATTATATTTATATAATAATCGCCTTCAACTTTTTTTATTAGGCAATAACCTAATAAGTGGGCAGCAACATTATTATTGCCAAATTGTATTTTACGCTTAAACGCAGCACTTCCATCAAGTGCAAGAATTTTTAAAAGCTCATATTCATTTGGGTAATGCTCTTGCAGAACCCCTAAGATTTGTTCAATTACACCCGTCATTTGAGCTTGATAATCTTCAGAATGCTTTTCATAGCGATATTTAGAAATTATAAAAGGACGTTCCTCATGATTTTCTAAAATTTCTTTGTTCATCTGACTACAGACTTGCCGAATTAAGAACGGATGTCCACCGTAATCATCTACTAGACGTGTATATATTTCTTCCTCAAAATGTAGCCCTACATATCTGCCTATACTTGAAACCATTGTTTTGACATCATCATAATCAAATAGAGAAATATAATGCGCCGTCAGTGCATTAAAAATAGGATTATCAAACTCATTGATTTTAGACAATTCAACTATTTTTGGATTTACTCCAGTTATAATAAACGACATTAGATAAGGATGCGTTTGAAACACAGATCGCATTGCTTGCCAAAAGTAAAGCGCGTCATTTTGTTCTTTCCAATGGAGAGAAGGAGAAGTGGAAAATCCTATAGCCTCTATTTCATCAAAGATAAGGAGAATTCTCTTGTTGTTTAGAGCTCTATATAGTGACAGTAAATCATTTTCAAAACTAATCGGGGCTTCTGTTTCATTATAACGCGAAGCATCCAAAGGCAATTCAAAATCTTGTGGCAAAGCTATACGTAATTCTTCATTTATATTTTTGTATCTGTTTGCTATATCGATTATAATTTGATGCAAAAATGAATTCCATTTTTGAAAATGATATTTTGTGCAGTCAAAATAAGCAACTACTCCACCAGCTTTATCGATACGATTGCGCAAAAGGTTTAAGATAGAGGTTTTACCTATTCGCCTTAAGCCAAAAAGTCCACCGTGTTCTCCTTGGCGATATTTTCCATATAAATCGGCGATTAAAACAGAGCGTTGTTTTCCAAAAAAAAGGACATCGTCTTGTAACGGGGAATTAAGCCCAAACAAATCACGCTCATAAAGGACTGAACGTAATCTGGCTTGTAATATTTCATCGGTTAAACCAGCTATCATTTCTGCATATGAAAAAGGAACAATCAACCTAGAGGATGGATTCTCTATACGGTCATTTCCTATGATTTCGCTAATATCTTTATTGTAATCAATTACAAAGCAACTAACCTTATCCAAACGATTTTTATATTCCTCTGTCGAGTAGAGAATATAGTCGATAAAATCTTTCACTCGACTTTTGAACATTGTCATAGAGTTATTCCCGCATACAACAAGTATTTCATCACCTAGATTATACAACTCTTTAAGCTTTTTTACGGGCTTGAAGAAATGTATTGAGAACTTACTGCTTTTGAATGTTTGATCCCGAGAAAAGGATATGAGCCCAAATTTCGATAATTCATTGATTGCTTTTTGCGCGTCTATCGTCCCATGGATTTGAATTTTTGTTCCGCCAGGTCCAGCATTAACTATGCCAGTTTGGTCTGTCGAATCAACTAAAGCCGAATTATTTTGTGCCATTAGGGTTCTCCTTTGTAACAATTATAAATATGATGTACGGTTAGTAGTACTCTTATTTTAGCATGGAATCTTTTAAAAATCAATACCTAAACGCAAGTTGCTTTCAAGTATTAAAAAATAAGCACACCCTTATATTGCAGCAGCCTTACGAGTGTAATATTTGAAAACCCGAACGGTTGGTGGCGTTCAACCAGCGATGAGGCAACGAGCGGTACAAACATTACAAGCAGTGACCTTGTCGATTCTTCCATCGCAGCAACCTATCTTAAGTCAACCTATAGGAATTATTACTGGAAACGTGGCTAAATCTTATCAAATCAAGATCTTCGGCATTGCCGAGAAAAATAAAAATTCAAAAGAGGTGTGATTATGTTAACGGACAAACAAAGGCAAGATTATGTAGACAAATTTATGTATATTTATCTGCATGATAAAAATTCCCGCTACCGTTCCTACGACTATATCCATTGTATGTATCTCAAAAACAGGCAAGATAACAGTCTGGCAACGCTCGATTATGTCGCTTTACATCTCTTTGCCTTTTTGGGGAGCTGGGGCATGCTTTGCCGCGGCGCGTTCCTGTTGCAAAAGGATTATCGCTTTTTGATTCCCGTCATCAAAATTCTGAATCAACCGAAATACGACGGTCTCTGCGACGTGGATTTAACAGATGCAGACCTCGATAAGTCATGGTATGTCGCAACGGTAATGGAGTTGATCGACGAACTGAAAAAATATTTTATGTCGCAGACATATTATAAAATTCAAAAAAATAAAAATAGTAATGCCGCAAATAATGTGGGCTATTCTATAAAAGATGTTCACGATACCGTTATCGGGAAAATTTTGTTGGCAACGCTTGGTTGCATACCCGCTTATAATCAATATGTTGTTGTAGGGATGAAGGCCGAGGGGCTTTGCGGTGCGCTGGGGAAAAGAAGCTTGTCTGGTCTCGTCGATTATAGCCATACACATGCCGGCATCTTGCAAAAGATCAAGGCTTCCGTAAATGTTGACTTGCAGCGAGAAAGCGGATGCAGTACATTGATTTATCCTGTTGCCAAAATTCTTGATATGATATTTTTTAGAATATGGGTATGACCTTTCATGACCCCCATTGCCAAACAGAAACTGTAATTATTGATTACAGCTCTTGTGTTTAACGAAAGATGGTAATTATCGATTTACAGAGTTTTTTCTAAAACGACACATCAATAGTTTTATAAATTGTATAATATCTCTTTCGGATGCTAACTTTGTGGTGATAGATCGTACCTCTGCCGATACCGAGTTCGGCGCAGACTTCCGATTGCACCATGCCGTTCATGTAGCAGTTCAGGATGGCAAGTTCCAAAGCGGAAAGCCTCAGCGCGTCTACAAGCTCGTCATATTTGCTGTAATCGGTCTGCTCCTGTTCAAAGCAATTCACGGGATCCATGGGAAGCGCCTTGTAGTCCGTGAAATCAATGTAATCTGTCTTTTCGGCTTTCCGACGCAAGCGCATGAGTTCGCCGTCTATTTCGCGGTAGCAGGCAAGTTTGATGGTGGTCTCTTTTCCGCGCTTGTCTTTGCCATAAGTCTCATGCACGGTGTGACCTATGAATTGATACAAGAAGCAGATAGCAGTCTGGGCAACGTCGTATCCGTCCGATACGATATAATCTATCTCGCCCATATGGTGCAGGTCTTTGATAAGACCGATATACAGCCTGTCTGCGACCTTCATATCGAACTTCTTGTGTGTGCGTAATGCCTGCAATGCGATCATTTCGCCCATAAGTTTGACGTTCTCGGCAGAAATAGGTTCATCGAACAATTCGCCTTCGTTGCGATATTTTCCGTTTGAGAATTTGGTTACCAACATTTCCATCTTTACACCTCTCGAATTTATTTGCCTTTTTCGGGCAACAGGCGGAGGTGCATAGGACGGATGGAAGTTGGCGTTCTGAATAGCAAGTCTGCGGAAGTCAACGGGACAAAGCCAAAATCGTTGCGTTACAGGCGCGCAGAATGCCTCACAGACAGCAAAAGAGCCGAGCAAGGATTGATCCTTACTCGGCTCTTAAAGTCTTTTATGGGTGTTTTCCGCAACGATTTTGCGGCCGTTGACGTCCGCGAGGAACTATGCTACCATAGCCGACCGAAAAAGCAAATTCGAGAGGCTTATTTTAATCGGATAACGGCGCCAAAGAAATCGCGGGCAAAAAATAATACGAACTCCGAAAAAGAGTTCGTATTATTCCCACATGGCGCAGAGAAAGGGATTTGAACCCACGGATACATTCCTGCATCACACGATTTCGAATAGTTCAAATTTATTGATTGAAATGATTGAGCATGTACTCTTCTTCCACGCTGATTTGTCGCATGTCAAGCCCGCTCAAAATCATGTCCTCTACCGTAAAGCCAAAGTATGCGGCGATATAGACCGCTTGCAGAAGTGACGGAACGCGCGTGCAGTTTTCATAGGTAGAAAGTGTCTGCTGTGACATATCAAGTTTTTCGCCCAAGCCTGTAATAGACAAATTGCAGGCTTGCCGCAATGCTTTTAAGCTGCTTGCAAATGCGTGCATAAGTTCTTGCTCGCCGACGACCTCTGCCGTCTCATCGTTGGCAATCAGGATTTGACCTCGTTCAATCACATAATTTCTCATACAAATATTTTACCACAAAAGTTGTGAAATCCGCTTGACTTACTACAATAGTTGTGATAATATATCAATGTACTACGATTGTAGTAGGTGTGGCGCGCTGACATTGACAACTTTATAGCAGTTTCTATGACTGCAAAAATCTGTTTAGCCCTCGCACACCACACCTGCGGGGGCTATTACTTTATCCAGGAAAGGAGACAGGCAAGAGCGAAAGCCGCGTGCTTCGACGAGCGCCGCAACGACGGGGGACCCGCTTGCGGGCGCCCCGTCAGGCGGGGCGCCTCTTAACTCGATTAAAGGTATTTAATTCACCGCGATGAACTGCATGACAATGCCAAAACTTCATACCCTCACGCCCTACAATCGGCTGCTCATTCACTCGGGAAACGTCATCGAACTCTACGAGTATGAAATGCCCGTGCTCCGTGGCGGTACGTTCTCCCGCAAAGGACGCGCAAACGCGCCCTTTACCTCGGACGAGACCAAGCGCGACAACCGCAACAAGACGGCAGCCAGAGCGCGGACACATGTGCGGCGCGTCGTCAATGCAAATCCGCAGCTTAACAAGTTTCTCACGCTGACTTACGCGGAGAACATGACAGACATTGACCGCTCCCGCAAAGAGCTTGATAATTTCTTCAAGCGATTAAAACGGCAATTTCCCCGCTTTGCCTATGTCTGCGTGATTGAGTTTCAAAAGCGCGGGGCGGTGCATTTTCATTTGCTTTGCAACCTCCCCTTTGTCGATGTCAAAGCGCTTGCCGAAGTTTGGGGTCATGGCTTCATTAAGCTCAACCGCATTGACAACGTGGACAATGTCGGCGCTTATGTCACCAAGTACATGACGAAAGAAAACATGGATGAGCGGCTTATCGGATATAGAAGTTACTCCATGTCCCGCGGGCTCAATCAGCCGCAGGAATATACCACGGAAGAAGAAATCGAAGAAGCCCTTGCCGCAGTCGAGAACGTAAAGCGCGTCTATACGGCAGAATTTGAAAGCGAGTACTATGGCACGATTCGCTACACGCAGATCATTTGCGAAAGACAGCCGCAGAGCCCGAGAAGAACCACGAAGCCCCGAAACCGCTGGGGGGCTGGGGGTGTCCCCCAGTATCAGCAGAGGAAATAGCGATGCACGATACACGGACAAGTTTCCGCGAAGCCCCGCAGGATACACGATGCTCACGCGCGCTTAACAGAGGAGAAAGGCATTGAGAAGCAACCGCAAATTTTGGAACATGACGCTCGGAGAGTGGCTCACAATGTGGTTTGAGACGTACAAGAAGCCCAACCTAAAGCCGACCAGCGTCCGCAATATAGAGCAGATGATTCGCCTACATACGCCCCAGTGGCTCAAGGACATGCGCATGCGGGACATTTCCGTCCTTGACATTGACAAGGCTCTGTGCCT
>CALVWM010000005.1 GCA_944367185.1 uncultured Clostridia bacterium
TTGATGACCATGCCTGTTTTTTGCCGAAAACGCTTTCTTTTTGCGGCGTTTTGAGATATAATAAAAAAGAGTTCACAAATTTCTTTTTGAACTGACAAAAAGAAATCTCGTGAGATAGGCTTCTCCCTCGGGGCGAATGTGTGTGTTATGCAGACAGCCGCGGTGCGGCTTCTGCGCATACATGAGCCTGGCGATTTTGCATTCGCAACGCAAAATCGCTGACCGAAGCACAAGGTCTACTTGTGCAAGACAGCTCCGCCGCAGGCGGTGATGAGGGGCAGAATGAGTTTTGCCGACCCTCCCGCCTCGCTTCTTCGCTCGGCACCCTCCCTTGCGCAGGGAGGACAATTAGCCTCCCCTGACTTTGTTATGGGAGGCGACGGGCGAAAGCCCGTCGGAAGGGTGCGGCGATGAAGGTTGCCCCTTTACCCATTATTATATCAAATTTTGTACAAAAAGGCAATGGCTTTGTGAGGATAAAAATGAGCGAGCAATTCGACTTTTTATGGAACACGATCAAGGAACGGGCAAAGACGCTCGTCAATCCCATCTCCTACAGCACGTTTATCGAAAATCTCGTGCCGGTGGATGTCGTCAATAAAAAAATCGTCCTGCAGGCGGAGAGCGAGCTTGCCGCAAAGACCATTACCAAAAACCATATGGACAAGCTGCGCGAGGCAGTCGCCTCTGCGGGCGTGGGGCTGAACGGCGTCATCATCGTCGTCGAGGGCAGCGAAGAGTTCACCTTGCAGGAAGCGCCGGATGCGCTCGAGGAGACGGGCGTCCAGCTCGATCCCCGCTTTACGTTTGATTCCTACGTCGTGGGCACTTCCAACAAGTTTGTGTTCGCCGCGGCAAAGTCGGTCGCAGAAGCGCCCGGCGAGAATTTCAATCCGCTGTATATCTACGGCGGCACGGGACTTGGGAAAACGCACCTCATGCAGGCGATCGCCAATGAGATCATGCAGAAAAAGCCCTCGCTCAAGGTCATCTACACGACGAGCGAAAAATTCCTCAACGAGTATGTGGACAGCATGTACGCCAAAAAGGGTTCGGGGCGGGACAACGAGACGAGGTTTCGGAACCGCTACCGCAACGTGGATGTGCTGCTCATTGACGATATCCAGTTTTGGGCGAACAAGTACGGCGTACAGGAGGCATTTTTCCACGCCTTCAACGAGCTCTTTTCCCAGCACAAGCAGATCGTCATCTCCTCCGACTGTCCCGCAAAGGACTTAACGACGCTGGAAGAGCGCCTCAGGACCCGCTTCGAGGGAGGGCTCATCGCCGACATCCAGCCGCCGGACATCGAGACCAAGATCGCGATCCTAAAGCGTAAGGCCTTGGAGAAGCGGTACGTCGTACCCGACGACGTGCTCGCCTTCCTCGTCAAGAACTCGGACAACAACGTGCGCACGCTGGAAGGGCGGCTGAACACCGTCATCTTTGCGAGCAAGCTGCACGAGGAGCCCATCTCCCTGAAGCTTGCCGCCGCCGCGCTCCAGGAGTCCATCAACACGGACGAGCAGGAGGAGATCACGCCCGAGGCGATCATCCGCGCGACCTGCAACTTCTTCAATATCACGCAAAACGATCTTCTGGGCAAGAACAAGCGGCAGGAGATCGTGCGCGCACGGCAGATATGCGCCTACCTCATGTGCGACATGCTCGCGCTCCCGCTCGTCTCCGTCGGGCAGATCCTCCGGCGCGACCACACCACCGTGGGTTATTCGCGCGACAAAGTCGCCGAACTCATGCGCGTCAACGACAAGGTACACAAGGAAGTCGAAGACGTGCGCAGCGCCATCTTAAAACAGTGACAAAAGCCCCCGCGCGGGGCTTTTTTGAAAGATTATGCAGACATTTTCCGAAGGAACTTACGACGCCGTCGTCATCGGCGCGGGACACGCGGGGTGCGAAGCCGCCCTCGCCCTCGCCCGCACGGGACAAAAGACGGTCATCCTCACCTTAAATCTTGACAGCATCGGCTTTATGCCCTGCAACCCCTCCGTCGGCGGCACGGCGAAGGGGCATCTGGTGCGCGAGATCGACGCGCTGGGCGGAGAAATGGGCGTCAATGCCGACAAAACAGCGCTGCAATACCGCATGCTCAACGAGGGCAAGGGCGCCGCGGTACAGTCTCTGCGCGCGCAGACGGACAAGAACCGCTATCACAGCGAGATGAAGCGCACGCTGGAGCACACCGACAATCTGCGCATCGTGCAGGGCGAGGCGGCGGACATCCTCACCGAGGACGGGCACGTGACGGGCGTCGTCACCTCCTACGGCGGCGTATTTTCCTGCCGCGCGGTCATCGTTGCGACGGGCGTGTACCTGAATGCGCGCACGATCACGGGCGAGGTCATCGCCGACGCGGGCCCCAACGGATTTGCGCGCGCGACCATGCTCACAAAGGCGCTCCTGCGGCTCGGGTATCAGGTGCGCCGCTTCAAGACGGGAACCCCCGCCCGCCTGGACGGGCGCACCGTGGACGTCTCTGCGCTTACCGTGCAGCCGGGCGAGCAGGTCTACCCGTTCTCCTTCTTAAACGACGATGTTCCCGCAGAGAGCGCGCAGACGCCATGCTACCTCACCTACACCAACGCCGAGACACACAAGATCATTCTTGACAACCTCGACCGCGCCCCGCTCTATAACGGCACGATCTCCTCGACGGGGCCGAGGTACTGCCCCTCCATCGAGACCAAGGTCGTGCGCTTTGCAGATAAGGAGCGGCACCAGCTCTTTCTGGAGCCGGAGGGCGCGGACACGACGGAGGTATATGTACAGGGGCTCTCCACCTCTCTCCCCCATGACCTGCAAAAGGCGATGTACCGCACGGTCAAGGGGCTGGAGCGCTGCGAGATCGTGCGCTACGCCTATGCCATCGAATACGACTGCATCGACACGCTGGACGTCCTGCCCACGCTGGAGTTCAAAAAAGTGGCAGGACTGTACACGGCGGGGCAGATCAACGGCACGAGCGGCTACGAGGAGGCCGCCGCACAGGGACTGATGGCGGGGCTCAACGCCTCCTTACAGCTGCGCGGCAAGCCGCCCCTCATCCTGCGGCGGGACCAGGCGTACATCGGCGTGCTCATCGACGACCTTGTCACCAAGGGGACGGACGAGCCCTACCGCATGATGACCTCGCGCGCGGAATACCGTCTCACGCTGCGGCAGGACAACGCCGACCTGCGGCTCACGCAGATCGGCTACGACTGCGGGCTGGTCAGCGAGGAGCGCTATCAAAAGTTCCTTGCCCGCAAGGCGCTGCGCGAGGAGACGGCAGTCCTGCTCGCCTCGCGCGCCGATCAGAGGGCGGCGGACGCGCTGGTGCAGTCGTTCGGACAGTCTCCCCTTTCGGCGGGCGTGACGTATGCCGACCTCATCCGACGCGGCATCCCGCTTATGACGCTGCGCGAGACCTTCGGCATTTTGCCGAAGGTTCCAACCGACGTCGCGCTCTCCTGCGAGACGGAGATCAAATACGAGGGCTACTTAAAGCGCAGCCGCACGGAGGCGGAGCGGGCGAAGAAAATGGAGACGACGCCCCTTCCTTCGAACCTTGACTATTCGGGCATTGCGGGGCTGCGTTTGGAGGCGCGCGAAAAGCTCGACCGCATCCGCCCCGTCAATCTGGGGCAGGCAGAACGCATCTCGGGCGTCTCCCCCGCCGACATTGCCGTCCTGATGGTCTATTTAAGTTTGAAAAAATGATGTTGACCGTCACGCGCGCCTCTATCTGCGCGCATGACGGCCCCCATTCGCCCTGCGGCGCAACTGCGCCGCAGGGCTATATTTTTGCCATACGTCCCCCTCTTTTTTGTACCACACACCCCATATACGCCGCCCGCGATTCTTTCCTGCAAAAATTTCTCTGAAAATATTTTCTCCAAACACTTGACAGACTTACAAATGCGTGATAGCATAAAATCAGTTCCTTGCATTGCAAGTAACCAAGGGAGGGCGCCCATGGGGACGGATGCACAACTCAATAAGGGCGTGCTGGAAGGGTGCGTCCTCAAGCTGCTGGAAGACGACTTCCTCTTCTCTGCGGAGATCGTGGAGCGGATGCGCAGATGCGGTTTTTCAGATTTTTCCGAAGGCACGCTCTATCCCATGCTGCTGCGACTGGAAAAGGATGGCTGTTTTATCGTCGCCCGCAAGCCCAGCCCCAACGGTCCGCCCAAGAAGTACTACAAACTCTCCGAGGCGGGCAGGCAAAAACTCGACACATTTTTTGCGCAGTGGCAGGAACTTTCCCAAAGTATTGCGAACGTATTTTCCCGAAAGGAGGACGACCATGCTTGACAAACGCAATCACAAACTCTATAAATCTTTGCGCGGCGAATACCGCAGGTATGCGCGGCGGCTGAAAGCGACCCTTCTCGACTGCTGCAAGGGAAAGGACGAGATCAACGAGACGCTCGGGGACGTCTTTTCCATGCTCGCCGAGGCACAGGGCGCGGGCCGCGACTTTGCCGACGTCATTCCCGACCCCGCCGCCAGCATCCGCGAGACGGCGCTCTGCTTCCCCGCGCGGACCATGCGCAGAAATACCGCGTTCGTTCTTCTTTTGGCGGGGCTTGCCGTCCTGCTCTGCGCCTGCGGCATAACAGTCCACCTGACTTCCCCCATCGAACTTGATGCAGTCCACGATATCGACTACGACACCGAACAGCGCATTGCAAGCTGGGAGCCTGTCCCGCATGCGACGGAATATCAGGTCTATGTCAACAGAAAATTATACACGACGACAACCCTTAACTGGACGGAGATCGGCCGCGGAACGGAGACAGACGACACGTTCTATCTTCAGATCGTGCCCGTCGGTTCCGGACGGTATCAAAGCCCTACGAAAAACGCAGGTGCAATCATCGAACTCGATTACCCTTCCGTGACGCTGTATTTTCGGGATTTTGATCCGTGGCAAGACCTGCATTGGTGTTCCTGGCAGGGCTATTATACCGCCGAACAGATCCATGTTACGATCGTGCCGACCACATCGTTCTACGGCAGGATACAAACGGACGGGGACTGCGTTCTTCTGCGCGCCCATGAAGTACTTCCGTCGGGCGAACGGACGCCCGTCGAAGGAGAGCACCTGTTCCGCGCAGAATGTTCCTATGAACTGACCGTTGCCACCAGAGAAGAGATCGACGACGAAAATGCGAATCTCTTTTCCCTGGAACTGTACCTTTACGATTTCTTGGAATATGCAAAGACGGAACATCCGGTCCTTCCCCGGGGCATGATGTTATTTGCGGCGGATCTGTCCTGCGACACGGAAAATCAACAGATCTATACCGTAGAAAACGCGCAATTTCAGGTTTCCTCCTCCCCGCTGTATCTTGGAGGATGGCAAGAATCCGCATGGACATACCGCGTTTTCCCGGGCGTCAAATACGGCGATAATTCTTCGTACGGCGCGCGCTACCTGCTCATGCGAAGCACGGCGGAGACAGACACGCAATTCCAAATGGAAAAGGCTTCCGCCATTTCCGCGTCCGATGAGCCGCAGACCGTATCTCTCGCCAGGGGTTGGACGCTGTTGCGGGCAGAACATTCTGGCGCGCTCGGGCAAGACGAGCAAATCACCATTTCCGCCGATCATACGCTCCGGGTCGGGACGCTCTATTATCGGAACGAGCACGGTGCCGTGCCGGAATTGACAGACCAGATCTCTTTCTCCGCCGATGAAGCGCCGCTGATCGACGCTTCCGCCGAGAGCTTTTCGCTGCGGGAAAACGAAACGCTGTATCTGATCGTCTATGCCGATGAGGCATGTGATCTTCAGTTGCAACGCACAACCCAATTCTGAAGTTTCTATGACGCTTCTATTTTTATTCCATTGACGCTGACGCCCTACACTCCCTTATAATGCTCACACGATCTGATTCTCTACGAATCACCCCCGCGGCGCAAAATGCCGCGGGGGTGATGCTATTTTGCCAAAATCTTTTCTTCGAAAACATTTTTGGCGAGGTGATAGGTTTTGTCTTATAAGCTCAGGAAAAGCATACCCCTCATCACCACCTACGGCGGAGCTGTCTTGCACAAGTAGACCTTGTGCTTCGGTCAGCGATTTTGCGTTGCGAATGCAAAATCGCCAGGCTCATGTATGCGCAGAAGCCGCACCGCGGCTGTCTGCATAACACACACATTCGCCCCGAGGGAGAAGCCTTTTGTGTTTTGCCTTTTGTTATCATTACGCGAAAAAAGGCTTCACTTGTTATGCCTTTTTTCACTCAATTTGCGCGCAAGCGCTTAGGCGGAAGAGTGAATGCGGGCGAAGTAAAATGGAAAGCCCCGAAAATTCGCCCGCAGAGAGAAAACGAGCCGTAGTCTCGTCGCGGCGACATTTTCTCTAAAAATCACGGCGAAGATTTTCGCCTTTGCGAAAAGATTCGCGTGGACTTTTTCATGCCCCTTTCACCCTTCCCGTCTCGGTGTTGTCGCGCGTTCTGTCGGCAAGGGCGCGAACGGGGTGCTCCTTGTCCTGGATGCGGTAATCTTCGCCGAGGTGCGCGATCGCCTTTTCGATGACCGTGTGCGTCCCCGCCTGCTGTACACTGCCGTGAATGCGCGCATTGTAGGAAAAGTAGCGGAAGGAATCGGGCAGTTTTTCCAGTTCCTCGAACCCCTCCTCGACGCCCGTCAGGCGCACCGTCTTTAAAATATTGCGGATATACTCCTTCTGCGAACGGAACTTCAGAAGTTCGGGGAACGCGCCGCCCTCGGGCAGGACCTGCTGCCAGACCTTGCCGCCGTAGGTATGCAGAAGCTCCGCCGCCTCGTGCAGGTGCGCGACCTCCTCCTCGAAGTGCATCTCCCAGATCTTCTTGATGCGCGCGTCCGTCTCGTCCTCGTAGCAGGAATAGTAGAGATAGCACTCCGTGTACTCGTTCATGAGCAGGCGCTCCCAGTCCGTCATGCAGGGATCCTTCAGACAGCCGTAGCCCGTGACGTGCTGTTCCTCGATCATTGCGATCTCGTTATACAGCTGCCGTCCGAGCGGCGAGGCGTAGAGGTTGCCGACATTCATATAGAAGTTCATGGTCTGCTGTTCCGCCGCCGTGATGATATTGATATTCAACTTGGTCTTGAGGTCGTTGAGATAGCCGTTGATATAGAAGTTGACGTCGTCGTACGGGTGACGGTACTCCGCCACGGTGGGACGGCCCGGCATGATCTCGGTATAGTCGCCGACCAGCTGCGCGGGATCGCCGCCCTTTTCCAGTTCCATGAGGTCGGCATAGCGGTAGAGATGGTCGAAGTCCTCCAGGAGCGCGAAATCGAGCTGCTGTTTGACATAGCTGTTCTTTTCGCTCAGCGCGAGGTTGGCGGTCAGATCGACCGCGAGCTGTTCATAGCCGATCGTGTGCTCCAAGATGGTCTCGTCGGACGGCTTTAAGGAAGCGACGCGCTTTTGCTGGAGCTGTTCGCCGCGGCGCATGTAGGCGAGGCGGCGGCGCACGTCGTTGTTGGGACATTGACGGGTCATCGCGTGCGTGCAGCGGACGGACTCAAACTCCGTGCCCGACATCAAAATGACACGCAGACGGGTGTATGGGTCGACGGTGTGCTTATCGTACGGCTTGACGAGTACCTTTTTCCAGTCGGTGAAAATCTTGTCTGCCTTTTGCGGCTTCAATTCAAACGGGTTCATAACATCCTCCTTGCGACATTTTATCGCCGTTCGCGCAAAAATCCATACGATACCGTTGCAAAACAGGGAAAAAATTGATATAATTGTTTCAAAACAACGAAGGAGCAACACAATGATCGGTGCTGTCATTGCGCTGGATTCGGAGGCATCTGCCCTCCTCGACCAGATGGACATGGAAAATCTTCTCACCGTACACGGCAAGCCCGTGTACCTGGGCAAAGCGTTCGGCAAGGACGTCGCGCTGTGCGTGTGCGGCGTGGGCAAGGTCAATGCCGCCGTCGGAACATGCGCGGTGCTCGAAAAGGGCGCGGACGTCGTCCTCAATTTCGGCGTTGCGGGCGGACTCGATCACAACACCGAACTCACCGAAGTCTATCTCATCGACAAGGCGGTACAGTATGACTTCGATATCACGCAGCTGGAGGGCGGCGAGATCGGGACCCTGGACGGCGAAACGGAGAACTTCCTGCCCCTGCATACCCCCGCGGCGCTCGATTTTCCCCGCCGCGCCTTAGGAAGCGGCGATCGGTTCAACGATTCCCCCGTCGATCACGATCTGCTCATCCGCCTCGGCGCGCATATCCGCGACATGGAAGGAGCGGCGGTCGCGCAGGTCTGCAAATATGCGGGCGTGCCCTGCGTCTCGGTGAAAGCCATCTCTGATATTTACGGCGCGGGCAGCACGACCGAACAATTTGAAAAAAATCTCGCGCGTGCAGCGCTCAACTTAAAGGCGTTCATGGGCGAGATCTTCGCGGCTCTGGACTGAACGCGGTGAATTTGCCGCACAATACGGGTACAGCCATGGAAAAAATTCCATCTTTTCAGAAAAATCACGATACGCTCGCCGTGGGGCTGCACGCGCAGACGGACGCGAACGGCATCACAACCTTTGATCTGCGCTTCAAAAAACCCAACGCGGGCGACTATATCACGCCCAAGGCGCTGCATACGATCGAACACCTGTTGGCGACCGTCCTTCGAAACAGCCGCGAAAAGGACAACATCGTCTACTTCGGGCCCATGGGCTGCCGCACGGGGTTCTATCTGCTGACCCTGCGGCTTACCTATGACGAGGTCCTTGCGCTGCTGAAAGAATATATTCCCGCCGCGCTCGCCCTGGAGGAAATTCCCGGCGCAAAACGCGAGGAGTGCGGAAACTACTTAGAGCACGATCTGCCCGAAGCAAAGAGAGAGCTTGCGGCGTATCTTACCGTACTGGAGGCGCTATGATCGACCTCGGGGACTGGAAAGAGCCGCTCGCGCCCCTCTTCGCGGACGAGCGCTACAAAAAAATACGGGCATTCCTCATCGAGGAATACCGCCACCATATCGTCTATCCCGACATGTACGACATCTACAACTGCTTCCGCTACACGCCCTTTGCAAACGTCAAGGCGGTGCTGCTGGGGCAGGATCCCTACCACAACGAGGGACAGGCGCACGGGCTGTGCTTTTCCGTGCAGGACGGCGTCCCCAAGCCCCCGTCGCTGGAGAACATGTTCAAGGAATTGCAGGATGATTTAGGCTATCCGCCGCCCAAGTCGGGCAACCTCACCAAGTGGGCGAAGGAGGGCGTGCTGCTCCTCAACACGGCGCTCACCGTGCGGGCGCATCAGGCGAACTCGCACGCGAGCTGCGGCTGGAGCTGGTTCACCGACGCTGTCATCTCCATTTTAAGCGCGCAAAAAGAGCACCTTGTGTTTCTCCTCTGGGGCGGCAACGCGCGCAGGAAGAAGGCGCTCATCGATACGAGCAAGCACCTCGTTTTAGAGTGCGCACACCCCTCCCCCCTTTCCGCATACAATGGGTTCTTCGGATGCCGGCATTTCTCCAAGACAAACGCCTATCTCACGGCGCACGGCATCACACCCATCGACTGGAACTTAAATGACTAAGGAGACTCTATGAAATATGTTGTCATCCTGGGCGACGGCATGGCGGGCTATCCCCTGTCCGAGCGGGACAACAAGACCTGCCTGCAACTCGCCCGCAAGCCCTATATCGACGCGCTTGCAAAAAAAAGCACGCAAGGACTCATGCGCACCGTGCCCACGGGCTTTGCCCCGGGCAGCGACGTCGCCAACCTCTCCGTGCTCGGCTACGATCCCGCGCTCTACTATACGGGACGCTCCCCCCTGGAGGCTGCGTCCATCGGCATTCCCTTAAAAGACACCGACGTCACGTTGCGCTGCAACCTCGTCACCCTCTCCGAGGAAGAGCCGTTCGAACAGAAAACCATGCTGGACTACTCTGCGGGCGAGATCTCCACGGAGGAGGCAAAAGAGCTGATCGCAGCGCTGAAAAAGCAGTTCGACGGCTCCCGTTTTACGCTGCACGCGGGCATCTCCTACCGCCATTGCCTTGTCGAGGAAGGCGGCAGGACGGGGCGCACGCTCACGCCCCCGCACGACATCTCCGACCGGACGGTTTCCCCCTATCTGCCTGCTGGCGAGGGGAGCGAAGCACTGCTTGCCATGATGAAGCGTTCATGGGACATCCTCAAAGACCACCCCGTCAACCAAAAGCGGCGCGCGCAGGGCAAGAATCCTGCCAATGCCGTTTGGTTCTGGGGCGAGGGCACCAAGCCCGCGCTGCCCGCCTTTGAAACGCTTCACCAGAAGAGGGGCGGCGTCATCTCGGCGGTCGACCTCGTCAAGGGCATCGGCATTTTAGCGGGGCTCAAGATCATCGACGTCGCGGGCGCGACGGGCAACTGGGACACCAACTTTCAGGGCAAGGCAGACGCCTGCGTCGACGCGCTGCTGGAAGGACTGGACTTTGTGTATGTGCATATGGAAGCGCCCGACGAGTGCGGACACCACGGCGACATTCAAAAGAAGATCTATTCCATCGAGCAGATCGACGGCGTCGTCAAAACGGTCTGCGAGCGGCTGCGCGCCGCGGGCGAGCCGTTCTCCATGCTCATCTGCCCCGACCACCCCACGCCCATCGCCTTAAAGACGCACACCGCCGACCCCGTTCCCTTCCTTTTATACCGCAGCGACGAGGAAAAAGAGGGCGCGGCACGCTACGACGAGGAGACTGCCGCCGCAGCGGGGCTGTTCCTGCCGCGCGCCTGCGAGATGATGGCGGCATTTTTGCGGTGACGTTTGGCGATCCTCGCCGATCAACCGTTTTTGACAGGCACCGTACGATCAGATGATCGCCTGCAATTAAACAGCGCGCCCCGAAAGCCGTTTGGCTTTCGGGGCGCGCTGTATTTTATCCAATTTCATGACGCCGCATTCTGTCCGATGTGTCGGCATTCTTCCCGCGTTCTGTCTGTCAGACGGAACGGAAGACAAATTCGCCGTTTTCGACATCCACGGCGACCGAACTGCCGCCGCCCACTCTGCCCTGCAGGATCTCCTCGGACAGCCGATCCTCGATGCGCCGCCGCACGACGCGCTTCAAGGGACGCGCGCCGAACTCCTCGCTGTAACCCTCGTCCACGAGCTTTTCGAGCGCGGCGGGGCGCACTTCCAGCTCGATCTCCCGCGTTCTCAGGCGCTTTTGCAGCGAGGCGACGATGCGCTCGCAGATGAGCGCCGCGTCCTCGCGCGAGAGCTTGTGAAAGACGATGACGTCGTCCAGGCGGTTGAGAAATTCGGGCTTGAACTGGCGCTTCAGCGCCTCCTCGATGCGCTCTTTCATGCTGTCGTAGGCGCTCTCCTTGCCCGCCTGCGAGAACCCGAGGGGCGCAGCCTCCCTGACCTCATGCGCGCCGACGTTGCTGGTCAGAATGATGACGGTGTTCTTGAAGGACACCACCCTGCCGCGGCTGTCCGTCAGCCTGCCGTCGTCGAGGATCTGCAGCAGCAGATTGAATACGTCCGGATGCGCCTTTTCGATCTCATCGAACAGCACGACCGAATAGGGCTGGCGGCGGATGCGCTCTGTGAGCTGTCCGCCTCCCTCGTCAAAGCCGACGTACCCGGGGGGCGCGCCGATGAGCTTGGAGACGGAGCTCTTCTCCATGTACTCGGACATATCCAGCCGCACGAGCATCTTCTCGTCGCCGAACATACTCTCGGCAAGCGCCTTGGAAAGGTCTGTTTTTCCAACGCCCGTAGGGCCGACGAAGATGAAGGAGCCGATGGGCTTGCCCGCGTCCTTGAGCCCCGCGCGCGCACGGCGGATCGCCTTGGCAACGGCGGTGACTGCCTCCTCCTGCCCCACGATGCGGCGGTGCAGCTCCTCCTCGAGGTGCATGAGCCGCTCGCTCTCCGCCTCGGTGAGCTTGTTGACGGGCACGCCCGTCCAACCGCTCACAATGGCGGCGACTTCCTCCGCCCCGATGGAAAGATGCGCGGCATTGCGCTCCGACTCCCACGCTTTGCGTCGGACGGCGATGGTCTGCGAGAGCGTTTCGATCTCCCGATCCAGCTTCGCGCCCCGCGCCGCATCGTTCCACTTTGCCGCCTTCTCGCGGTCGGCCTTGAGCCGCGCGAGCTTCTCTTCGGCGGCACGGAACTCCTCCGGCCCCGTGTACGCATCCAGCCGCGCCTTGCTCGCCGCCTCATCGATGAGATCGATCGCCTTGTCGGGCAGGTAGCGGTCGGTGATATAACGGTCGGAAAGGCGCACCGCCGCCTCGATCGCGGCGTCCGTAATGACGACATTGTGATGCGCCTCGTACTTATCCTTGATGCCGCGCAGAATGGCGATCGTGTCCTCGACGCTCGGCTCGGAGACAATGACGGGCGTAAAACGGCGTTCGAGCGCCGCATCCTTTTCGATGTACTTGCGGTACTCCTCCAAGGTCGTCGCGCCGACCGTCTGCAATTCCCCGCGCGCGAGCATGGGCTTTAAGATATTGGAGGCGTCCATCGTGTTGTCTGAAGAGCTCCCCGCGCCGACGATCATGTGGATCTCGTCGATAAAGAGAATGATGTCGCGGTTGCCCGTGACCTCGTCCACGATATTTTTCAGCCGTTCCTCGAAGTCGCCGCGATAACGTGTGCCTGCGACCAGACCCGAAAGATCGAGCGAAAACACCGTCTTGTTGCGCAGAAGTTCGGGCACATCACCCGAGACGATCGCCTGCGCCAGCCCTTCGACAACGGCGCTCTTGCCCACGCCCGGCTCGCCGATCAGGACGGGATTGTTCTTGGTGCGGCGGGAGAGGATCTGCACGACCTTTTCGATCTCCTTGCGCCGCCCGATGACGGGATCGATCTTCCCTTCACGCGCGCGGCGGGTGAGATCGACGCCGTAAGAGAGCAACGCAGAGCTGAGCGCCGAACCGGAGCCGGATGCAGGCTCCTCGGAAAACAGGCGCGCGATCTCCGCATTTGCATCCGGCGCCTCGTCCTCCTCGCGCAGCGGCCCGATGAACTCCTCCGTGCTGCGCACGAGCGCCGCAAGATCCACGCCGATGCTGCTCAGAAGATGCACGCCGATGCCGCCCTCGTCGGTGAGGATGGCGAGCAGGACGTGCTCTGTCCCCGTGATGGGATCCAGCCCGTCGCTCTCATTGAGCGCGTACTCGCGGGCGAGATCGAACGCCCGCTTGGTGCGCGGCGTAAAACCGTAGACGGGCAGATCGTGATCGAGATTGCGGCGGAAGAGTTCGCGGTATTTTTCGATGCTCGCGCCCGCCGCGATCAGAAGACGGCTCGCCGTGCTGTCCGTGACGCACATCATGGAGAGCAGGACGTGCTCGGTGCCGATATAGTTGGTATGATAGTGCGTTGCCGCCTCTTCCGCGAGACGGATCGCCTGCTGAAGGTGTTCGGAAAAACGGGAAGTATCCAAATCATTCTCCTTTCAAACAAGTTCCAGCCGCATGCCCTGAACGGCTTTGCCGACATATTCGGCGCGGTAGATGTCCTGCGCGTCCTTGGACAGGACGGCGCCGTACAGGCGGTTGATCCCGGAAGGGCGCATCGCGACGGCAAGCTCATCCAGCTCCCACATCCGCTCTTCCGTCCATTCCCGCGCGCTATCCTCGGGCTCGTCGTCCTGAAAATACCCGAGCGCCAAGCCAAGTTTTAAGTCGGCAATGCGGCGCACAAACTCCTGTTCCTCCAGCACGCAGCAATGCGTGAGGATGCCGTGCGCGCGGCTGACTCTGTCCTTTAAAGCCACGCCCCCCTCCGCCTTCATGCGGGCGCGTTCCAACAGCTCCATTTCGACGACGGAGGCGATCGCCTGCTCGACGAAGGAGAGGATCTCCTCTTCGGACACGCCCAGTGTGCGCTCGTTGCTCACCTGAAAGAGATCGCCCTCCGCGCCGCTTCCCTCTCCCATCGCCCCGCGGACGGTGAGCCCCTTGCTGGTCAGCGCGGGCATGAGCCGGCGCGCCAGAACCCCCCGCCGCGAAAGCGCGGGAAGAAAGAGCATGACGGACGCCCGCAGCCCCGTGCCGAGGTTGGTCGGGCAGGCGGTGAGATAGCCGAATTCCTCGTCATAGGCAAAGGGAATAGACGCGGAGATGACGTCGTCCAGTCCCATAATACGCTCGTACGCCTTGGCGAGGTCAAACCCCTGCATGAAATACTGCTCGCGGACATGATCCTCCTCGTTGAGCATGATGGAGATGATCTGATCGTCCGAGACGAGCGCCGAGGCGATCGGGCGATGGCGCAGCAGATCGCGCGAAATGAGGTTGCGTTCGACGAGCAGATTGGCGCGCTCGTCCGAGAGATTGCGCATTTCATAGAGCGTAAAGCTGTCCACTTTGGCAAGGGACGCGCTGACGAGGCGCTCGATCTCCTGCGCCTGTTCCTCGGCGTGCGCATCGCGCATGAGCCGCCCGGGGAAGGGGAAATCGGCAAAGTTGCGCGCCAAGCGCATGCGCGTGGAGACGGCGACGCTCTCAAAACTTTCGCAGATCGTGTTCATTGGTCGTCCTCCGACAGCGACATCGCCTTGAGCGCCTGCTGCAATTGCTGCGCACGCTCATAGTCATGGCTGCGCATCGCCCGCTCCATCTCCTCACGCAGCGTTTCGCGCCGGGCGATATAGGCGCGCAGACGGTCGTAGCGCTCCTCCGCGTCCGCCCGTGTCGGGCGCTTGCCGCAGTGCCGCTCGCTCCCCTGAATGCTGCGCACCGTCTTGGCAAGCGGCGCACGGAATGCCCGATAGCATCCCGCGCAACCCAAAAGTCCCGTGCGGCGGAACTCCCCGAAGGTCATACCGCAGACGGGACAGACGGCATCCACGCCGTCCACGCTGCGCAGGACAGACAGGAAAAAATTGCTCTCCTTTTCCGGGTAGAGCTTCTGATAGCACGCGGGACAAAGGCAGACTGTCACCTCCTTTCCGTCCACGATGCGCTTGTATTGCTGTGCGGACTGCCGCCCGCAGTTGGTGCAGAGCATGCTTCTCTCCCCCGGCGCGAGGCGCTCGCCTCACCCCTCTTTCACCTCTTCAAAGCGGTATTTCTGCGCGGCGGCCGGGTACTTCCCGCGGTCCACTTCGGAGAGGAACATCCCGAGCGGGCGGAGATAGCACTGCCGTTCGCCGTACAGCTGACGGTAGACGACGTATGTCTCCCCCGTCTCGCTATGGATCGCCGTACCTTCCACATAGTACAGCCTGCCCTTGAAATGGCGGTAGACGCCGTGAACGACGAGCTCCCTCATGCGCAGATCCCGGGCCTTGCCGCGTCGATCGCCTCGTATGCGCCTGCAATGTCGGGCAGGTGGAAGGCGCCGAAAGCGCACTGCACGACAATGTAACGCCTGTCCTGAATGGTCTCGTAGCGGACGCGCTCGATGACCTCCCACTTCAGAAAGAACCGCTCGGCAGCGGCATTACCGCTCTCCTTCCAATACAGCCCCGCTTTTCCCAGCGCGAGCATGCCCTTTGCCTGCACATAGCCCGCGCTCGCGCGCGCGATGAATACGGCGCCAAGTACGCTGAGAATGGCGCCGAGCAGCGTCATCTCCCGCCAGAAGACGGCGATCAGGACGCCCGCAACGACGAGGAGCGCGCTGACGCCGATGATGAGAAGGTTGCGGCGGCGCTTTTGTTCGTCGGGCAGGAGGAGCTTGGTCGTCGCGGGATAGTGCGTATCGGGGCGCTTTTCCCCCTCGCGCGGGGGGCGTTCGCCCAGCAGTTCCAGCCCGCGCGCCTGCAGAATGCGGTACAGGCGCTCCTTGCCGTCCGTCTCGATGAACGCCTTGGGCGCGCCGCTTCGCTTTAAGACATAGTGCGACGGCACCTCGATGACGACGCTCCACTTGCCCTTCTCGCGCGGCTTTTTGCGCGTGCAGACAGAGTGAAACACGATCTCCTTGTACGGAATGTGGATCTTCGCCTTTTTATCGGGCGATTCCGAGCGGATATACAGCTCCTTCTCGCAGAATTGCGCGACGGTGCCGTCTCCGACATAGAAGCAGTCCATGCCGCACATGCGCTCCAGATAGTCCAGCTCGGACGCCTGCACGCGCTGTGCGAGCACGCCCAGCCCGAACGCCGCGAGCGCGAACAGCACCGCACCGCCCGCAAATGCGCCCGTGAGGATATAGAGCAGCGTATCGCGCGCCTGCTCCCGCTCCCCCGTTTGCAGCATGATGGCGGTGACCAGCAGCCCGATCAGGCAGGCTATGGCAATGATCGCAAAGACAAACACGGCCCCGTTTGTAAATTTCCGCTTGATACGCAGGGAATGCGCCTTTTTCTTGCGCGCTTCTTCGCCCTGCGGCAGAGCGATCTCTTTCATAAATACCTCCGAATACAGACGGGCGCGTGCCTCGCGGACACGCGCACGGGTTCAGTTTTTTTCAAACGGGTTCCGGACCCGTTTCCAGGGGAAATAGAAGATGAGGGACAAGATCTGCAGCGGTACGCCGATGAGGTAGATATAGTTGACGGGCACCGCATCAAAATCCAGCCCGCAGACGAGCGCGGTCAGGTGGATGCAGGCGAGCACCGTCCAGATGAGTACCGTGACCGCGCTGATACGCACCCACGGGTAGTGCCAGACGCAGGAAAAGACGAGCACGACGATCGCCGACGCAGGCACCGCGTACAAAAAGGCGAGCCATACGCCGTTGAAGTGTCCCAGTCCGATGCCCGTGAACACGAACGCGACGACCGCGACCAGCCAGCAAAGCCCCACCGAGAGCAACATGACGATGATGCGCCGAAACAGGCGCGTGCGGCGCGGCATAACCGGGGCATCGTTGTGCTCGCGCACGAGATCGTCCACGCTGACGTTGAACAGATCGGCGAGCTGCACCAGGATGCGCACATCCGGAATGCCGTTGCCCTGCTCCCACTTGGAGACGGACTTGTCCGAATAGTTGATCTTCTCGGCAAGCTCGAGCTGGGTCATATTCGCCATGCGCCGCAGCCGCATGATATTTTTTCCGATTGTGACGGCAAGTTGGTCCTGATCTTCCATGCCCTTATTATAACCCATATTTACCCGAATGTCAATCGCAAACCGAAATTCTACTGGGAGTAGAGCGCACTTTTCCCACTCTACTCGGCGAAATTTGTGTGATAGAGCGCATTTTTCAAACAGTAGGTTGATTTTGCGCCGCCGCGCGCATATAATAAAAGTGCGACGGGGAAAACCGTCCGATGGCGGCACACGCCGCGATAAGGGGGCGGAAGGACCGAAGCGTCCTTCGCCGATCACGCCAAAAACAGGCGCAGCCCCAACCTGCCCTGTTTTCTCTCTCCAATATTTTTTGACAGAAGCCTGCGGTCAGAGACCGCAGGCTTCTGTCTTGCGTTTTTAACATTTGCGATCGACCCGGGCAAAGCATTCCCGCAGTGCGGGTCGTCATGCCCGGACAAGTACCAGAACTTCGTACGGACGGACGGCGACCTCCCCTTCGAGCGTTCTGCTACTGAGGCGTTCGCTGTAGGTTGCGTCCAGCGTAAGCGTTCCTTCCCTGCCCTCCGTCTCAACGGCGATCAGGCAGGACGCTCCGCCCGTGCGCTCGGTGAGGATGATGTTTCCGCTTGCAGGCAGCAGGTCTGCGCCGCCGGCGAGCGTTTTGAGCGTGTTCAGGTCGGGAAGGCTGCCCAAAAGCACGACGCGCCCCCTGCCGACCCGATGCTCGGTGATGGCGGGAAGCCCCGCAAACTCGCCGTTTTCGTACACGGCGAGCGCCCTGGCGCCGCGCAGTTCGTAGGCGCTGTAGCAGATCGAAAGCCCGATCTCCCCTGCGCCGTCCACCCACTTCGCGCGGTAGACGTCGTTGCCGACGGGCAACTCGTACTTGGTGTACACGCCCGCAAGTTCCTCCAGGAAGGAATAGGGCGCATGCGTGTACTTACTCGAATACTCGGTCATGATGTCGCTCATGGGCCCGACGATCCATGTTCCGCCCGCCTTGACCCATTCGATGATGCGTTCTTTGAGCCCCTTCTCGTCCGCCGTGGAGAGGAAGGGCGAGAAAATGACGTCGTAGCCGCCGAGTGCGTGTCCCGTCTCGATGACGTCCACATTCCGATGCCGGAAAGCGGCATGGACGTGGTCCATGAGCACGTTGCGGTAGTCAAACCCCTTGATCATGGGTGCGTTGATGCTGTTGATGACCGCCGTCGAGGAATAGTGAATGGCGATGCGGGACTTGACCGCGCTGCCTATGAGCAGTTCGCGGCAGCGCGCAAACTCCTCGGACGCGCGCCGTATCTCCTCCGTGACGCGGTATGCCCTCCCGGACGTGGAATAGAGCGCGCCGTGCGCCAGCTCGTGCCCGTTGGGGTGTGCGCGGAAATGCCAGTATTCGACCATTTCGCCGCCCCTTGCGACGGGCAGCCAGGTATTGGCATAGCACGCCCCCTCGGGACGGTAGCCGAACTCGGCGAACGTGCTGCCGTTCCAGCCCGCCTGCGTCTCCGTCACCCAGAAGGGCCTGTCTTTGACGGTGCGCAAAAAGTCGTAGGCAAAGCTCATGCGGCCCAGCTCGGCGGCGGGCTCATAGTGGTTATACTGCACGACGTCCAGCTTTTGGTTGACGTCCTCATAGCTCAGAAGATTGGTCGCCATCATGTCGGTGCCGACGGGCGCCTTGGTGTAGCGATGCAGCACCTCCGCCTGCTCGTCGACATAGGACACGATGTTCTGGCAATGGAAGCGCGTCCACTCCGTCTGCAGCGAGGGATGCTCCCATCTGCCGCGCACGGGCGGAATAACCTCGTCAAAGGACTTGTAGGCAAGCGACCAACGCGCCATGCCCCACTTCTTGTTCAGGTTCTCCGGCGTGCCGTACTTCTCCTTCAGGTAGGCGCGGAAACCCGCCTTGCACTTCTCGCAATAGCAGCCCTCGTTATAGGGGAAGATCTCGTTGTCGATCTGCCAGCCGATGACGGCGGGATGCGCGCCGAACGCCTCGCCGAGCTTTTCCGTAATGATACGGTTCTTTTCGCGCATGACGGGCGAGGACTTGCAGGGGTGGCAGCGGGAGAAGATCTCCGTCTGCTCCTTGTTTCCGTAGACGATGCGCGTCTCGGGATATTTTTCAAACAGCCACCTGGGCGGCGTGCAGCTGGGCGTACACATGATGACGTCGATGCCCGCAGCGTAGAGCTTGTCCACGGCGGTCTTGAGCCAGTCAAGCGTAAAGACGCCCTCCTCCGGCTCCATATCCCCCCACGCGAACTCGCCCACGCGCACGACGTTGACGCCTGCCTCCTTCATGCGGACGATGTCCGCGTCCACTTCGGACGGCTCCCATACCTCGGGATAGTACGCCGCCCCGACATAGATCTTCTTCATGCTTTCTTTCTCCTTGTTTCTATCAGTCAAAATGGATCGCTGGATTGAGCTCCTGCGGACTGCGCCAGCGGATGCCGTAATCTCTCCATAGGATGTCCTGCTTGATCGCCCAGTAGATGTGACAGCGGCCGAGCAAGAAGGGGTTTATATCCTTCATGCGTGCCCGGATCTTCTGCTCCAACTCGTCTCTGATGTTCAGGTATGCCTCCGTTTGTTCGACGGGATCGGTGATATAGGTCGGCTCTTTTACCTGCGGTTCTTCGTTGCTTTTACCGCGTTTGTTACGTTTGCGGCGCATATCTTTCCTCCTGTTGTTTTTCGTCCGCGGACGGCATATCCCCATTATAAGAGACGGCACGTCGTCTGTCAAGCCCGATCGCAAAAAAAATCGCGCGCCCGCGGCGAAACGCCGCGGGCGCGCCCAAAGTCCGCTACGCACCTGTCCTGCACGCTTTCGATCCCCGGCAATGCTCAGTCTTTTGCAGCGGTACAATATGCAATGAGCGGCGCGAGATACCCTTTTTCCGTCCAGTCCGCCTTGCCGTCCTGCACGCTCATCAGCGCCTGCATCCACGGCTCATACGTCGCGGGATCGCGCTTTGCAAGCGACTTTTTGAGCATGTTGCACAGCGTCCTGTCCACGGCGGTCATGGCGTCCGTATCCCACGCGCCCCTTGCGTAATAGACCGGCACGCTCTCCAGTTCCCCGCCGAAATGACGCTGTCTGAGCGCCGTAAACGCCGCCTCGTTATAGGGGGAAGCCCCCACGCAGAGCACGGCAAGCCGCTTCCCGCGCAGGACGCGCATGTTCTTTTTCAGAAGGGCAAGCCCCTTGATCCCCGAAGCATAGACAGCGCCGCAAAAGACGACGGTATCGTACGCCGACGCCCGCCGCAGCGCGGCGCCCGACGCTTCCTCGCAGTCATACCCGAGCGCCTCCTGCAGCCAGCCCGCGTATTTCCTGGTCGAACCGTACTTTGACCGATACAGGACGATCCCTTGTTTCATGTTCCACCTCCGGAATTTGAGTATTTTGCCACAAAAAAAGCACGGGCTTCCCCGTGCCGATTGTCAATATTTGGTGACTTCCACCGACTTGATGATGATGGGCATGAGCACGGGCGTCTCAAAGTCCGCCGTAAGCCCCGCCGTCTGCACGCTGCGGAAGTAGTCGTACTGATTGAGCGAGACCGCCGTCTGCGTCTCCGTGAACGTCTCTTCCTCGTCAAGGGTGTCCTCATACTCGCTGATCGCGGCAAGCAGGCCGTTGGTCATTGCCTCGCTGTAATTGGTCGCCATGCCGATGACGCAATAGATGGAGTCCGACGACGTGCGCGATTCACCCGTGAAGGTGTAGAAGAGGGACGTCGTGCTGTTATAGCCATAGCTGAGCTGCTGATAAGCCTCGCCGTCGTTGTCGGCGCCGCCGTCCGCACGCTCGACCCACACCTGCTCGTTGCCCGAGCCTTTATCGGTATAGTACATGACGAGCGCACCCTGTGCGTGCACATACTCCTTTCCGTTTTCGTTCTCGACGCCGTTTGCCGAGAATTCGCCATAGACGGAATAGAGCGGAATCGTGCGCGCCTCGTCTGCCCAGACGGACTGCGTAAATTCGATCCCCTGCTCCTCCTCCAGGCGCTGCACTTCGGAGAGGTAGTCCACCTCGACCAGCTCGCCGTCCTCAAGGCGGTAGCCGCCCGAGCACATGGTGTAGGACTGATAGTCATGCACGACAAGCCCGTCATAGAAACCCGCATCGGCAAGTTCGATGAAGTGCTGGACCGTCTTGGGTGCATCGACGCGCGAGAGGCGGTAATTGACGGCATAGTCCTCACCGTTGAAGGAATAGGTGATCGTGACCTCGGGATAATTGGACGTCGTACAGCCGGCAAGCATGGCAACCGACCCCGCCAGAATGATCGCGGATGTTCCGATTGCCGCCACACGGTACAAAAATTTCTTTTTCATAGCAATGTCTCCAAATGTTTCCCCTTTATTTTACCTTGAAAATGCCGTTTCGTCAAGTAGTTTCCCCGAATTACGCATGAAAATCTTGTGTATTGCGGCGATTTTCCGCCTCATCGGCAACATACATCCGCCGCGCGGGCTTTCTTTCAGGACAGGGATACGGACTGCGCGCGGCCCCACGGCACACTTCCGATGAAAAACATCCTGCATGCCGCCTTCCGCTCCTCCTGCATCGTTCTGAACAGGCAAAGCACGCCACACGTCGGTCGATTGTTTCCGCCGCAGAAAAAAAGCTCACGCCGATGCGTGAGCTTTTGAAATTGGGTCCGATTACTCGAGGACGGCGGTAGCGCCTGCTTCCTTGAGCTTGGCAACGGCTGCCTCTGCGTCTGCCTTCGGCACGCCTTCCTTGAGGACGCCGAGGCCCTCGACTGCCTTCTTTGCCTCTGCAAGGCCAAGGCCCGTGAACTCGCGGACGACCTTGATGACGCCGATCTTGTTTGCGCCGAAATCCTTGAGGACGATGTTGAACTCGGTCTTCTCCTCTTCTGCGGGAGCAGCTTCTGCTGCGCCTGCGCCTGCGACTGCAACGGGAGCGGCAGCGGAAACGCCGAACTCCTCTTCAAGCGCCTTGACGAACTCGTTGAGCTCGACAACGGTCATCGACTTGACTTCTTCGATAAACTTCTGGATATCCATGATCAATTCTCCTTAATTTCTTTTTTAAGATTTCTGACCCGCGATGGCGTTCATGACATACGCGAGATTTGCGATGGGCGCCTGCAGGCAGCCGACCATCTTTGCGAGCAATACCTCTCTCGAAGGGATCGCTGCGAGCTTCTTCACGCCCTCGGCGTCCACATAGGCGCCTGCGACGTATGCGCTCTTGGGAACGATCTTCTCCTCAAGCGCGGGGTTCTCCTTGACTGCCTTGGCGATGATGGAGCAGCCGCTCGTCTCATCGGGGCAGAACACGAAAGCAGTTGCGCCGTTCAGGTCGTTGTCGAATGCCGTGACGCCCAGCTCATCGAATGCCTTGCGGACAAGAGTGTTCTTATATACCTTGTATTCGCAGTTTGCATCGCGGAACTTGCCGCGCAGTGCGGTGACTTCCGCAACGGTGAGACGGTCATACTTGGCGAGGACAACGGACTTGCTCGCGGAGATCTTTTCCTTGATCTCCTCGACGACTGCCTTCTTCGCTTCAAAATTTGCCGACATAGTTACCTCCGTAAACTCCTCTCGGAGCCGCATTAAAAAACTTCCGCACCGCAGACAGGCACGGAAGTTGGCAATTACAACGTATTTGCTTTATCCTACCTCGACGGGATATTGAGCCGGAGCACCCGTTGTCTGCGGTATGTTTATATTGTAGCACACGAAGCGCCAACCGTCAAGCGATTTTCGCCTCTTTTAGCCCTTGTTGTAAGCGACTTTGACGCCGGGACCCATCGTGCTGGTGAGCGTGACGCTCTTGACGTACTGACCCTTTGCAGCGGCAGGCTTTGCGCGGACGATCGCGTCCATCAGCGCGTTGAAGTTCTCGAGGATCTTCTCGGTGCCGAAGCTCTTCTTGCCGATGGGGCAGTGGATGATCGCGGTCTTGTCGAGACGATACTCGACCTTACCTGCTTTGACTTCCTGGACCGCACGCGCCACATCCATCGTGACCGTACCCGACTTGGGGTTGGGCATCAAGCCCTTGGGACCGAGGATACGACCGATACGACCGACCATACCCATCATGTCGGGCGTGGTGATCATGACATCGAAGCCGAACCAGTTCTCCGTCTGGATCTTCTGGATCATCTCCTCTGCGCCGACGAAATCTGCGCCTGCAGCAGCTGCCGCATCCGCTCTTTCGCCCTTTGCGATGACGAGGACCTTCTTGGTCTTACCGGTACCGTTGGGCAGGACGAGGACACCTCTGACCTGCTGATCCGCCTGACGGGGATCGATACCGAGACGGACGTGAAGCTCCACGGTCTCATCGAACTTTGCCTTTGCGTTTTCGAGCACGATGCCGACTGCCTCGCCTGCCTCGTACGCGCGCTGCTTATCATAGGACTTGATACTTTCAGCGTACTTTTTTCCGTATTTCATCAATAACCTCCCGTGGTTCCTGCGAGAATTTCTTCTCTCCCACTTACTCCTCGACGGTGACGCCCATGCTGCGCGCCGTGCCCTTGATCATGCTCATCGCGCTCTCAAGGGAAGTGCAGTTGAGATCGGGCATCTTGAGCTTGGCGATCTCTTCCACCTGTGCCTTCGTCAGCTTGCCGACCTTGACCTTGTTGGGGGTCGCGCTTGCCGTTTCCAGCCCCAGAGCCTTCTTGATGAGAACGGGTGCGGGCGGAGTCTTGAGGACGAACGTGAAGGAACGATCCTGATAGATCGTCATCACGACGGGAATGATCAGACCTTCCTGCCCTGCCGTCTTGGCATTGAACTCCTTCGTGAAGCCGGGGATGTTGATGCCGTGAGGGCCGAGCGTCGAACCGACAGGGGGGCCTGGCGTCGCTTTCCCTGCAGGGAGCTGCAACTTGACGACTGCCGTAACTTTCTTTGCCATTGTTACTTCCTCCGTATGTGGTACATACAAGGCGGCAGGAAAAAGAATTTACCGCCTCTCCCACGTATTCATAACGCTTCCCGCAGGAAGCGGCTGAATCTTACGATTCGCTTTGCTCCGAGGGCACGTCGCCCTCGACCTTTTTCATCTGGACGTACTCCACTTCGACGTCCTGCTGTCTGCCGAACATGACGATGGAGACCTTTGCGCGCTGGGTCGCAGGGTTGACCTCGCGGATGGTGCCGACAAAGCCCTCCAGCGGGCCGTTGTCGATCGCGACGCTGTCCCCTACCCGGAAGTCCGCATCCGAGGCGTACTCCTCCAGGTGGAAGCGGCGGATCTCGTCCTTGGACATGGGCTTGGGCCTGCCCTGCGGACCGCAGAAACCGGTCACGCCGCGCGTATTCGTCACCAGATACCAGATCTGATTGGAATAGATCATCTTGATGAAGACATAGGTGGGGAACAGTTTACGTTCCACGACCTTTTTCTTGCCGTTCGCCCGCTCTTCGATCGTCTGTTCGGTGGGGATCTTAAGGTCGGTGATGCTGTCCTGCAGGTTATTGTTTTCGATCAGACGAAGAAGGCTCTCCTTCACCATGGCCTCGTAGCCGGAAAAGGTGTGAATGATATACCACTTCGGTTCGGTGTCTACGTTTGCCATATCTAAACTCCTGCGATCACGCGCCGACTCTGATCAAGAGCTCGAGAAGCTCCAAAAGCCCATAGTTGATCGCCGTAACGACGACCATAAACACGAGAACGATCACAAGCACCACGCCAGTCGACTTGAGCGCCTTGCCGAAACTCGGCCAGGTGACGCGCTTGAGTTCGGAGAAAGTCTCCTTGATCTTTCGCCACGCGCGGACAAAGATGTTGGGTCTCTTGTTCTTTACAGCCGCCTTTTTGCGCTGTGCATCGTTTTTCTTTGCGGAAGATGCAGGCTGTTCCTGCACCTCTTTATCCTTTTTCGCCATACTCTTTCCCCTTTCTGGGCTTACTTGGACTCTTTGTGCACCGTGTGCTTCTTGCAGGTGGGGCAGTACTTCTTGAGCTCAAGACGATCGGGATCGTTGCGCTTGTTCTTGAAGCTGTCGTAGTTGCGGTTCTTGCACTCCGTGCACTCGAACGTTATCTTCATTCTCGTGGATTTGGTAGCCATCGTAAGAAAACTCCATACAAAAAAATTACACCCCTCTCGGTGCGTGAGTATAGTTTAGCACAAACGCCGCGGGGTGTCAACTTATTTTTCCGCATTTTGCGAGGATTTTTGAAATATTTTGGATGAAATTTTGACTCTTCCGCGTCATCGCCGTACCCTCCCCCATCCGCATCCCTGTGCAAGGGGTGAGGCGTGCGTCATGCGTACCGCGCTGATGCGCATGACGCACGCCTCACCCTGAAAATCCTGCGGATTTTCAGGGAAGGCATGGGGCAGCATCTTCACCTTTTCGGGTCAGGGAGGCGGAGAGGATTATGAGCGGCATGAAAAAGCCTACCCTTTCGGATAGGCTTTTTTTCAGTTCTCAGACGTTTCCGTCCTGTTGCTTATTCGGCATCGGCTGCAGGATAAGCATAGTAAGTGTAACTCGTGACCGAGAAGGAATTCACCTGCTCTGCCGTCAAGTGAAGATTCATGGTGTCCGCTTCATAGGAAGCATTGACCGTGAGCAAGCTGACGTTCGTGTAGGTGTAACCCGCATATGTGCCGCTGGTTGCCGTAAGCTCGATCGTGACAACGAGTTGTCCTCTGTTCGTCCAATCGAAGGTCAACGAATATTCACTTTCTGCAGCGATACCGGGGAAATATGTCCAGACATCTTCGCCGGTCGCGACCTCTGCACCGGACGCATCCGTAACGGCAATCGTACCGGTCGTATTCGTGTAGGTGAAATCAGTCAGACCATCGCCAAACGTCCATCCCCAGTTGTCCAAACGGCCGGTGAAGCCCTCTTTGATCTCCCAAAGAACGGTGAGCCAGTTGCTTTCGATGGGACCGTTCTGCGTTCCTTCAACCGTGAAGACGCTGCCGTAGTAGATCGAAACGGGAACTTCGTACCACGTCTCAAACGCGGTAGGATTTTCATACACGGCATCCGTTACCTCGACAGTCGTAATGGTCGCACCGCAAGATGCGCAGACGCCATCCGTAAACTGATGCGCACAAGCCGTGCCGCATGCGCAGATACCATTCACATAGGTATGGACTGCATGGTTGGGATCGACTTCGCCGCAATAGATGCAGATCTCATCGACGTAGTCATGCTCATGGTTGGGCATTGCTTCGCCGCAGACCTTGCAGAGGTAATCCTCGCGGAAGTCTTCGGTTTCGGGATCGTCCACATCGGCAACGTGAGCCGTACCGCCCTCCGTGCCGTGTGCAGGGTTGACCTGACCGCAAGCGCAGTGGTCATAGTCGTCCGCCGTCGTATCCGTCTCGTAACTGTGAACGTGCGTGGGATAGTAGCCTTCGACCGTGTTGTTGCCGTACAGCGCTTCGACCTGCGTTGCCGTAAGAGCATCGGGATAGACGACTGCGTCGGCTGCCGTGATGCCTGCATTCGCAACGATGAGGCCGGTGCGCTCGACAAGGCTCAGGAAGAGCTCGACATAATCGCCGGCAGTACCCGTCTTTTCCGCAACGCCGGAGTTGTTAAGTCTGTCATAAGAGTACTTGACAACAAGAACGCCGTTGAGGTAATACGAGATGCCGCCCTCTTCGCCGGGCTCGACGACCACCGTCGTGAAGTTGGAAGGCGTTGCATCGGTATTGACGAAGGCATTCCAGACACCGCCGTTGTAGAAGTCGGTCGTGCCGGGGAAGAAGTTGGTCTCGGTAAGGGTCGCGGCGATCGCAGCTTCCTCTTCCGTCATGCCCTCGGTGACCATGTTGTAAGGATCGAGGTTGGGAAGGGTGATAATCGCGTTGTGCTGTCCGGAGACGAGAGCCGCTGCGCCCCAGTCGCCCGTGACGCCGGAGGTGTTCATCGTGACGGTCAGACCGGTCTCGGAAACACCTGCAAGCTGCTCCGCAGAGATCGTCCACTGCGTGCCGTTGTTCTTGGTGATCGCACCGCACTCGGAGCAGACAAAGTAGCCGCCGAGGTCGCTGCCCCACTGATGCTCTGCAGGCGTGGTCGTAAGGTTGCCGTAGAAGACATCGACGCCGTCCACGGTGACGGGATAGCCGTCCACCCTCGAGGTGAAGCAGTCGCCGCCCTCGATGATGTTCACAGCCGTCGTGCCGAGCGTTGCAGCGGAGAGCGTTGCGACGCCGTCCGCGATGACAACGTGCACGGGGTGCATATCGTCGTCGGACAGACCGTACTCGAAGTAGAAGTCGGAGGTGGTCGTGACGCCGTACGTTGCAAGAGGCATCGTCAGCGTGATGACATAACCGTAGTCGTAGTCGTACGTGTTTTCAAGCGTACCGTTGAGCGCGACCGCACCGGTGACGAAGCCTGCGCCGGAGACATCGGTATCTGCGAAGACGATCGCAGCGCTGTCTGCGTTGTAGGAGCCGCCGATGTTGCGGATCTCGGGCGTAACGGTAGCGCCTGCGCCGCCGTTGATGTTGACAAGGATATCGCCCGTGGCAATTTCGCTTGCGACAAGGTCATTCGTGTTGCCGACAACGATGAAATACAGGTTGCCGTTTGCCGCCGTGAAGTAGCCGGAGCCGCCGTTGGGCAGGCTGACAACGCCTTCGCCTGCGGCGGGAGCGCCGTAGTACAGCGTGGTGACGTTGTTCGCGCCGTCATAGTTGACGTTGAGCATGACGCTGCTTGCGCCGCCGACCATCATAGCGGGATACTCAACCGTAAGCGTGAGCGTCGTGATGCCGCCCGCGGACGAGACAGACGAGGTATATGCCTCACCGCCTCTGAACGAACCCTCTGCTTCGAGCGCGTTCATCGCGACAAGGGTAGGAGCAGCCGTCGAAACGCCGACGCGCGCTTCTGCATAGATCTCATCCGAAACGGTGATGGTATAGGTAACGGATGCGCCCGTGTTTGCAGGGATATAGTTGTAGGACGTATCGCCCACCGCGATCTCATAGGAGACCGCATAGACAGGAGCAGTCATGCCGGAGACGTCGATCTCGATCGGCGTATCCTGCACGCCCGTGATCGCAGCGGTCGTCGTCGAGCCGCCCGTGGTGACTCTCACATCAAAGTAGCCTTCGCCGCTGCCGAGGATCTGTGCGATGCCGGACGTAGCGGGCGTACCCGTGAACGTACCATAGACACGAAGGTCGACATAGCCCGTGCCGCCTGCCATATCGGAAGCCAGCGCCGCCGCCGTACCGACGGGTGCGATGACGACCGTGGGAGATGCGGCGTTATCGGATGCGAATCCGACGTTGCCGAGCGCCGCGGTGTTCCCGATCCCGTAGACTTCGGTGACCGAGTTTTCCGTGATGCTCGAGATGAAGTCAGCGTCGCCGAGCTCTTTGTAGACATAGAGCGTCGTGCTGCCCGATTTCACCATAATGCGGAAGGACTCATCGCCCGCCTGAAGCCTTACGGTATCGCTGAGCGTGACCCAGTTATCCGCATCCTCTTCGGGCGTCTCGCTCTCACCGCGATAGACCTGGATGGAGTAGCTGTCGGGATCGAGCTGCGTCGAATCGCCGGTATAGGTGATCTTGACCTTGCCGTCAAAATCTGCATAGTTGATCGCTTCGCCTGCAAGGTAGTTGACCTTCGCGTCGTCGTCAAGACCGGTGAAGGTGATGGTATCGAGCTTCTGCTGCTCGATGATCTCCATCTTGGTGAAGCTCATGTCGACGAACTCACCGTGCACAATGGTATCGAAGGAAGTATTTGCATACTCATCGGGGACCTTGATGTAGCAGGAGAGCACATCCGTCGCGCCGCCGTCGCGATAGATCGTGTAGATGATCTCGATGACGTTGTCGTTACGGAAGGTGTACTGGTAGGAGACATCCAGCGCTTCGTCATATGTGGTGTCGTTTGCCTGCGTGCCGGACGAATAGACCGCCCAGTCGCCCCAGGTGCTCGTATCTGCGGGGCGGTTGGTGTTATCATACGCCCAAGGCAGAGAGCTGAGGTTGGTGTTGGACGCAGACGTGTGCGAACCATAGTTCAGCGTATCGCCGGAACCGCCGACAAGTCCTGCCAGCAGACGGGTGCCGCGGGAAGTACCGTTGTCACCGATGCCGTTCATCAGGACCCAGCCATCCGATCTGACGATCACGGACATGCCACCGATATATCTTTCGTCAGAAACGGCGAAGGGGGAGGTCGTCACATCGAAATCGCGCAGCGCGATACCGAGGTTCGGGTAGTCGTAAAAGTCGGTACCTGCGGTCACGGTGCCGTCTGCATTCAGCTGATGCTGCACGGTGCCGTAGAGCGTGATGGTCATGCCCTTACGAAGAAGGCCAGCCGTTGCCGTATGGACTTCCGTCGCGGTGCCGTTCTGATCGACCGTGCCGAAAGGCGTAAGAAGTTCGAGGTCGCCGCCGCCGACGCTGCTCAACGTCGGTCCGGCATGGAATCCGGCGATGCTGACGACTTCTGCCTGACCTTCGGGAAGCTCTTCCACGGTCATGACTGCGTTACAAGCAGGGCAGGTCGCCGTGCCGTCCTCGCCGACTTCGCCGAAGCCGTGCGTCACATTGATGGTGAGCGAATTGGTCAGCGCAACGCCGTCGCCGCAGTCAAAGCCCTCGAGCTCCGTCAGCGTAGCGGTCGCCGTATAAGCGCCCACCGTCTCCCAGTCGACGCCGGAGAAATCGTAGGTCAGAACGTCGCCCTTGACCACCTCGATATCACTCCGCCCTTCGATGGTGACCTGAACATTCAATGTTCTGACTGCCGACATAAAGGCTTCGTCGCGCGTACTCTCGTCCTGTGCTTCAACATCGGTGATCGACACGGACGCGGTGTTCGATTGGAACCGCGCCGAGCGGACCGTGTTGGATGTACCCGTCGAAGGACCGTCGTCCTCCGTCGGAGTACAAGCAAACAAGCACAAAGACATCAGGATCGAAAATAAAAGAACCAGACCGGCTTTTAATTTTCTCATAGTCTTGTTTGTCCTCCCCCTTTATTTGATTACATTTTTCGCCATTGAATCAATGGTATCACAATTCTACAACAATTCTTGCGTACTGTCAATATTTTTTCGAGAAAAATTTTCGTCAAAATGTGAAAATGCGCTTTATTTCCGCTTTCTTTCAGTCTATGCAGCCCTTTGGAAATCATGCACGGAGCAGCGCCGCGCAGCGCTTTTCCGACTGCATTCGCGCTTTTTCTTCCCGTTTTGCGCAGCGCCCGCCCGGACGGCGGGACATGCCGCGGCACGATGTTGCTCCGCGGTACAACAGTGCGGCGCGGCGGCTCCCGTCCCGGGAGCCGCCGCGCATATGTTTCGAGATGCAAGTGTATTTCCGCCCGCCCGGTCGCACAGGCGGGAACGCCCCGATCTTCCGGCATATGTCCCGCGCGCCAAACGACGCGATTTTACACGGCGTGCAGATGCTTTAAGGACAGATCGAGAATGGGCGCGCTGTGCGTGAGCGCCCCGGAGGAGACGTAGTCCACGCCCAGCGTCGCGTAGTAGGCGACGTTCTCCCGCGTCACGTTGCCGGAGATCTCCGTCTTTGCCCGTCCCCTTGCGCGGCGCACCGCCTCCACGAGATCGTCGCCCTTCATGTTGTCCAGCATGACGATGTCCGCGCCCGCTTCGAGCGCCTCGTCCAACTGGGCAAGCGTCTCGACCTCGATCTCGATCATCCTGACAAAGGGCGCATACTCCCGTGCGCGCGCAATGGCGTTGGTGACGCCGCCCGCCGCGCCGATGTGGTTATCCTTGAGCAGCACGCCGTCCGAGAGGTTGAAGCGGTGGTTTTTCCCGCCGCCGACCGTGACCGCGTACTTTTCAAAGCTCCGCAAAAGCGGCGTCGTCTTGCGGGTATCGAGCAGCGTGGTCCCCGTGCCCTGCAAAAGCTCCGCCATCTGCCGGGTATAGGTCGCGATGCCGCTCATGCACTGCAAAAAGTTGAGCGCCGTGCGCTCGCCCGAGAGAATGGCGCGCATGTCGCCCGTGACTTCGGCGACGAGCGTCCCCTTTTGCACGCGCGCGCCCTCCTCGACGTGAAAGACGACCTCCACGTCCTCATCCAGCAGCGTAAAGACGCGCGCAAAGACGGGCAGACCCGCGATGACGCCCTCCGCCTTGGCAATGAGGTCGGCATGCCCGCGCGAGGCGGCAGGGACAACGGCGTTTGCCGAGACGTCCTCCCACGGAATATCCTCTTTCAGGGCGGCGAGCAGCGCCTCGTCCCAATGCAGCTTTTGCGTGACCTTACTCGTGTTCACGGTCCACCTCCTTTGTCACAAGCGCGTGGCGCGCCTTTTCCTGTTTTTTATCGTATTCGCGTGCGGGAATGACCGCGTCCCCCTCCGCACGCGCGCCCTTTGCGATGTCGTCCGCGGCACGGCGGGCGAAGATGAGCGCCTCCAGAAGGGAGTTGGACGCGAGGCGGTTCCTGCCGTGCACACCGTTGCAGCACGTCTCGCCCACGGCATACAGGTGGGGCATGGTCGTCCTGCCCGAGAGATCGCTGCGCACGCCGCCCATGAAATAGTGCTGTGCGGGCACGACGGGGATGGGCTCGCTGAGAACGTCGTACCCCTCCTCGCGGCAGCGCTCCACGATGCCCGGGAAGTGATGCAGCAGCGTCTCCCTGCCGCCCGCGACCGTCCTTAAGTCGAGGCGCACGAACTTGCTGCCCTCCCTGCGCATCTCCCTGCGGATCGCCGCCGTGACGACGTCGCGGGGCAGGAGCTCGTCCACAAAGCGCTCGCCGGCGGCGTTGAGGAGCTGCGCGCCCTCGCCGCGCACCGATTCGGAGATGAGAAAGCTCCTGCCGCGGCGCCCGGTATAGAGCGTCGTCGGATGGAACTGGACATAGTCGGGGTGATCGACGGCGATGCCGTGCTCGAGCGCGACGCCCACGCCGTCCCCCGTCAGGATGCGGAAGTTGGTGGAGTGCCTGAACAGTCCGCCCACGCCGCCCGTCGCAAGCACGGTGTTGCCCGCAAGGACGGCGGTCAGCTCGCCCGTCCGATTGTCCCGCACGAGCGCGCCAAGGCACTGCGTCTTGCCCTCGTCGAACAGCAGGTCGACCATCGTCGTGTGCGGCATCAGGCGGACGTTGGGCAGTTTTTTGACTGCGTACAGGAGGTGCGAACTGATCTCCTTGCCCGTGCAGTCGGCATGAAAGACGATGCGCGGACGGGAATGCGCGCCCTCGCGCGTGTAGGCGAGTTCGCCGCTCTCCGTGCGCTCGAAGCGCACCCCATAGCCGATGAGCTCGTCAATGGTCTCACGCGAATGGCGGATCATGCAGCGCACGGTGTCGGGGTTGTTCTCGTAGTGCCCCGCACGCATGGTGTCCTCAAAATAGCTCTGCTCGTCGCCCTTGTCGTGCAGGACGCAGATCCCGCCCTGCGCGAGGAAGGAATCGCTCTCCTTTAAGCCCCCTTTGCAGATGACGAGCGCCTGCCTCTCCCCGGGCAGATGCAGGGCGCAGTTCATGCCCGCGACGCCCGCGCCGACGATCAGGGTATCGATATATTCGCGTTTCATTGCGCCAGCTCCAACATTCTCCGAAGGGCGCGCGCCGCCTTCTCTGCGACGTCGGGCGCGACCTCGACGGGCGTTCCCGCCCCCGCAAAGACGCGCTCCAACGCCTCGGGCGTGATCTTCTTCATGTCCGCGCACACAAAGTTCGGGCGCGTGGGGTAAAATTTCTTCCCGGGGCAGCGGCGGGAGAGCTCGTAGAGCGTGCCCTCCTCCGTGCCGATGAGAAACTCCTGTGCCTCGCTTTTTTCGGCATAGGCGATGATGCCCGCCGTCGAACCGACGTACGCCGCCTGCGCGCACACCGCCGCGGGGCATTCGGGATGCACCAGAAGGAGCGCCCCCGGGTGCGCCGATCTTGCCGCAGCGATCTCTTCCTCGCTCGTCGCGTTGTGGATGGGGCAAAACCCTCTGCCGAAATAAAACTTCTTTTCGGGAAGCTGCGCCGCGACATAATGCCCGAGGTTTTTGTCGGGGATAAAGTAGATGTTCTTCTCTTTCAGACGGGAGACCACCTTGACGGCATTGGAGCTCGTGACGATGACGTCGGAGAGCGCCTTGAGGCGCGCCGAGGAATTGACGTAGGTGACGACGGCGAAATCTTCGACATTCTCGCGCATATGTACGATCTCCTCCTCCGACGCCATGTCCGCCATGGCGCAGTGCGCAGACGGGACGGGCAGGTAGACCTCCTTTTCGGGACAGAGGATCTTGGCGCTCTCCCCCATGAACGAGACGCCGCAAAAGACGATGACGGGCTTGTCGCTCGCGACCGCCTTTTGTGCCAGGGCGAAACTGTCGCCCACAAAGTCCGCCGCCGCCTGAACGGCGTCGGGTACATAGTAGTGCGCAAGGACGAGCGCATCCTCGCGCCGGATTGCATGACCCATGATCTCCTCCCGGGAGCGGCGCATCACCCCTGATGCGCGCCGCTCGTCCCGCAGGGCGTCGCCCGTTACGCGGGACATGTTCTTCAAATGGTTACAAGTATAGACATTTTTTTACAAAAGTCAAGCAAATGGCAAGTTATTCGACAGACTTAACGATCTTCAGGTATTCTGCGAGCGTCGGAAGCTCCGCCCCTACCTGACGGGAGAAGTACGCCCCGAGCAGGCGCAGCGCGCGCACGATGCCGTCCGCCGTCCCCTCCCCCGCGCCCCGCGCCGCGCGCAGAGCGCGGTAGGTACTCTCGGACGCGGGCGTCGCCTCGGGGAAGCAGCCGTCGCAGAAAAACGCGCCGTCCGCAAAGGAGAAGCGCATCCGCCCCGCAGGAAGCCTGCCGCAGACGGGACAGGCGCCCGTGTCGACGGGATACCCCGCATAACCCAGCGCGGCGAGCAGAAATTTTACGAGCGCGAGCGGATCGTCCGCGCACAGCCCCTCGAGCGCGGAGACGGCGGCTACGAGCAGCGCGCCCGCCTGCATGCCCTCGAGCGCGATCTTGTCGCACGCCTCGGCGACGACCGCGGCGGCATAAAAGCGCCCGACGTCCTCGCAGAGGGCGTAAAACGCGTCGTGCAGGGAGGCGGCCGTCACCGTATTGCGCCCGCCGCGCGAAGCGAACACATACTCCGCAAAACAAAAAGGCTGGGCCGCAAACCGCAGTTTTGCGCCCGCCTTTCTGACTCCCTTCAAAGCGGCGCCGATCTTGCCGCGCTCCGCCGTAAGGAGCGTTGCGATCCTGTCGTTTTCACCGTAATCGACCGCCCGCAGCAAGAGCGCGTCCGCCTTGAATTCCATAGTGTTTCCTTTGCCGATGTTCAGCCTCTGAGACGTTTGTAGAGCATATAGTAGCTGAGCTTTCCCGTCTTTTCAAACAGCTCCCAGGCGACTTCCGCTCCGTCCTTTTCCTTCATATCCACCCCCGTTATGCAGTATGTAGCGGGGCAGAACGATTATTCTTCGCCGTAGCCGAATTCCTTCAAAAAGCGGGTGCTGTCCCGCCAGTCCTCGCGCACTTTGACGTACACCGTGAGGAACACCTTGGCGCCGAGGAACTTTTCCATATCCTTGCGCGCGAAAGACGCGACTTCTTTGAGTGCCCTGCCCTGCTTGCCGATGAGGATGGCCTTATGATTGGGCTTTTCGCACACGATATCCAAATTGACTTCGTACGTCCCGTTTTCGCGGCGCTCGAAGGTGTTGACGATGACCGCCACGCCGTGCGGGATCTCCTGATCGTACTTTAAGAGGATCTTCTCGCGCATGAGTTCGGCGACCATGAACTTTTCGCTGCGGTCGGAGACGACGTCCTCGGGGAAGATCGGCTCCCCTTCGGGCAGCATCGCCGCGATCCCCTCCTCCAGCTTTTTGAGGTTGGTTCCCTTGCGCGCCGAGACGGGGTAGATATCCTCCTCCACGCCCGCGTCGGCGAGCTTTTTCAGCTCTGCGGGAATGTTCTCCTTGGGCATGATGTCGATCTTGGTAAACGCGACAAGGAGCGGCACGCCGAGGGAGGCGTATTTTTTGATCAGATCCGCATCCCCCTCTTTCACGCCCTCATGCCCGTCCAGGACGAAGAGAATGGCGTCCACGTCGCGCGAGGTCGTCTCGGTGGTCTTCATCATGACGTCCGTCAGAGCGTTGCGCTGGCGGTAGATGCCGGGCGTATCGACGAACACGATCTGATGCGTTTCACGCGTCAGAATGCCGAGGATGCGATCGCGCGTGGTCTGCGGTTTGGGCGAGACGATGGCGACCTTCTCCCCGACGAGCACGTTGATGAGCGTGCTCTTGCCTGCATTTGCCCGTCCGATGACGGCGACCGTTCCGCTTCTCATGACTCCCTCCGAAGATCGAGTTTTTGCATGACGTACTCCTCTTTTTCGCGCATTTCGCGCCGTTCTTCCTCCGTCTCGTGATCGTATCCGAGGCAGTGCAGCAGCCCGTGTACCGCAAGATACCAGAGCTCCCGCTCAAAGCTGTGACCGTATTCTATTGCCTGCTCCCGCGCACGCTGCTCGCAGATGACGACGCTGCCCAAAAAGACGGTGCCGTCCTCCGGCATGACACAGTCCGTATGCTCTGCGGCGAGGATGGGTCTATCCTTGATGCCGTCCATGGCGGGAAAGCTTAAAACGTCGGTGACGCGGTCCACGCCGCGCTCGCGGCTGTTGAGCGCGCGGATCTCCTCCTCGGAGATGCGCCAGATCTCGGCGGACAGATCGTCCCCCTCCCAGAGCCCGTCCATCGCCTCGGCAAGGCGGGCAAGCCCCTCTTCGGGCAGATCGGAATCAAATGTCAGGCGCATTCAGCGTTTTTCCTCCTCTTTGACCGCCTTTCTGTCGCGGTTGAAACGGATGGCGGGATACTCCACGCGGTGGTGATGCACGCCCGAGAGCGTCTCCACCAGCGTCTGCCGGATGACGGACAGATCGCGGATGGTGATGTCGCAGTCCGCGAACTGGTCGAGATCCATGCGCTCCTCGATGATGGTACGGATGGTATGCTCCACCTTTTCAGGCGAGCGGTCCTTGAGGGCGCGCGTCGCCGCCTCCGAGGCGTCTGCGATCATGATGATCGCCGCAATGCGCGAGCGGGGCGTGGGGCCAAGATAGGAATAGTCCCCGACGTCCGCCTCGCCGCCCGAGAGGCGCATCGCCTTGTTGTAGAAGTACTTGATGGGCAGCGTCCCGTGGTGCTCGCGGGCGCAGTCCGCAATGATCTTGGGGAAGTGCGACGCCGTCAGCAGTTCATACCCGTCACGCGCATGCGAACGGATAATATCCGCGGAAAGTTCCGGCATCAGCTCGTCGTGCACGTTGTAGTCGGTCTGATTCTCGGTAAAGCAGTCGGGCTGCTTTAATTTGCCGACGTCGTGATAGTACGCCGCGGCACGCGCGAGCTCGGCGTTCTCGCCGATCGCGACCGCGCAGGACTCCGCGAGCTGCGCGACGACGAGGGAGTGATTGAACGTCCCGGGCGCCTCCTGCTTGAGCCGCACCAATAACGGCGCGTTGGTGCTGGTGAGTTCGCGCAGGCGGAATACCGTCAGGCGATTGAAGATCTTTTCAAAGATGGGCAGCCCCGAAAGCGCGAGAATGCCCGAGACGATGCACCCGAACACCGCGCAGCCGATCGAGATGAAAAAGACGACCGGCTCGGTGTAGATGACGGGGACCTGCAGCAGAGTCACGATGATGACGGTGGGGATAGAGATGACGCAGCCCGTCAGCAAGAGACCTCCGCGCGTCTTGGCGCCCGCCGCCGCGAAGATGGCGAAGGTACCGCACACGAAGTTGAGCATGAGCGAATAGTACACCTGCGTCGTCGCGCCCTCTGCCGTAAAATTGTTGGTGTAGGTGTCGATGACGAACATCATCACCGAGAAGATGAAGTTGAGAAGGATCGCCTGCCTGCGGTTGAACAGGAACACGCATAAAAGCGCGAACAGCGCGCAGGGGCGGGCGTAGATGTCGATGAGCTTGCCGAAGGCGTAGCTCATGGCAATGCAGACGATAAAGAGCGAAAAGACGAGCACGACGTTGTGCGCCTGTGCGACGAACGCCCTGTCCTCAAAGTAGTAATAATAGTAGACAATGGCGCAGAGCAGCAGCGCACATACCGCCAATGTGATGAGGTCGGTGTAGTTTTCCAGAAAATAGCCCGTCCAATTTGCCGGATCGTTGATGACGATCATCAGAAAGCAGACGAGGCAGAGCACGAAATAGCACGCCGCCAGCGTCAGCGCGCTGCCGACAAGCCCGCCTCCCTTCTTTTCGCCTTCGTGTTTCATCTCTTTTCTCCTTTTCTCTTCCGCACGTCCTCGCGCCGCTGCTCGTCGCGCTCATAGGCGCGCACGATCGCCATGACCAGCGGATGCCGCACGACGTCGCGCTCCGTGAGGCGGACGACGGCGATGTCCTCCACGTCTTTGAGGACGTTCACCGCATGCGCAAGCCCGCTCGACTTGCCGTCCGGGAGGTCGGTCTGCGTCAGATCGCCCGTGACGACCATCTTGCTCCCCTCGCCCAGACGGGTCAGGAACATCTTCATCTGCTCGCGCGTCGCGTTCTGCGCCTCGTCCAGAATGACGAAGGCGTTCGAGAGCGTCCTGCCGCGCATATAGGCGAGCGGCGCGACCTCGATCACGCCCTTCTCCATGAGTTTGGCGTACGTCTCCAGCCCGAACAGCTCCTGGAGCGCGTCGTAGAGCGGGCGCAGATAGGGATCGACCTTGGTCTGCAAGTCCCCCGGCAGGAAGCCGAGTTTTTCGCCCGCTTCCACGGCGGGGCGGGTGAGAATGATCTTCTCCACCAGCTTGGACTTGTAGCACGCGACCGCATAGCTGACGGCAAGATAAGTCTTGCCCGTGCCCGCAGGCCCCGTACCGAACGTGACCGTGTTTTCGCGCATCGCCGCAACGTAGTGCTGCTGCCCGAGCGTCTTGCACTTGACGGGCTTGCCGCGCGACGTGACCGCGACGACGTCCTTGAGTGCCGCGCCGAACTCCTCGCCGTCCCCCTCGCGTGCGAGGGAGATGCAGTAGAGCAGACTGCTCTTGTCGATCAGCTCGCCCGCATCTACCACAGTGAGCAAACTCCTGATGACGGACGCGCCCGCCTCTGCCGCCTCGCCCGAAAGGACGATCTTCGTCCCGTCGATGCGAGTGGAGAGCGAGAGTTCCCGCGCGATCGTCGTCAGATTTTCATCCAGGACGCCGATGACCGTCCGAAGCCTGTCCAGACTGCCCGTGTCCACCGTAACCGTCTTATCCGTGGTCTCCTCCTCAACCGAGATTGCGGGAGGCCGTCACGCGCGCTTCGCCCGTGATCCGCCAGCCCGACCCGGTCTGTTCCGTCTGTAGTTGATCGATTTCTCCGTGAGCGAGGTACGCCTGCGCCCGCGCAGAGTCCTCGCTTCCCGCATAGATCTCGTCCACCGCGTAGGCGATGGTCACGCCCGCAATGGTCGCCCGCGCGCCGTTTTCCGCCACGACGTCGCCCGCCCTGACGCTGTCGCCGACGGCGACCAGCGCCCTGCCCGCCACGACCGTGAGCGCATACACGACGCCGTCCGCGGGGGCGTAGAGCGGTTCCGTCGAGAGCGGGAGCGCGTCGTCGGAGAGCTCCACCTGCACCGTGAGCACGCCGCCCTCGTGATGCAGCGAACAAAAGCTCACGCGGGGCAGGGCGAGGATGCGCGCGGTGAGCGCGCCGCCCTCGGGCGGGGGCGAGAAAAAACCCGTCCCGTCCTCCGCGAGAAGGGCGAGCACCTCCGAGGTGTAGCACGCTCCGCTGCCGACGACCTCGATGCGCAGTACGCGGCTCTGACAAAAGAGCACCGCGCCCGCAAACACCGCCGTGCCGACGAGCAGCCCCGCATACCGACGCATCCTTTCCAGAAGTTTGCGCCAGCCGGAGAACGAAACCTTTTTTACATTATAGCACGAACCGCATAAAATTGCAAAAACTTTTTTGCAGTGTTTGGCATCCACCTGGATGAGGACGCCTTTTTTTTGCAGTTTTGCCCCGAGGACGGGAACGCCGCCCTGCACAAGCTTTTCCACCGCCCGCGCCGCGCCGATGCCCTCGATTTCGATCTGCGCGCTCCGCATCTTTCCCTCCTTCTCCACACGCGGCGGCAAACATGCGCGCACGGTGATATGTCGCGCCGCCGCCGGCGCTCCGATTTCCCGTCCGCCTGCATCGGGCGGCATATGTGCGCTCCTACATCTGCCCGCCCTTGCGCTCGACGCGCACAATGTCGCCGAGGATGACAAGGTCGCCCGCCTCGTACTTGCCGAGCGAGAGAAATTCGCCGCTGACCAGGAAAGTCTCCCGCCGGCTGCGGACGACGACCTCCGTCTCCGAAAACGCGGCGAGCCTGTACACGTTCTGAAAGTACGCGCCCTTCCCGCTCACGATGGTATAGCGAAGACGCAGGGCGTCCGCCCCGAGCGCCGCGCAGATCTCCCGCACAAACTCCATACAGGTATTATATGTATTTTCCCCGCGTTTTACGACAAAGCATGCCGCGCGGCATAGAGCCGCGCGGCGCGCATCATACGACAACGTAGGAACGTCCCCACCGCCGTTCCTGTTAATCAGTGTTGCTCGTTTACTTGAGAATCTTTTCCTTCTGCATGTCAAATTCTTCCTGCGTGATCACACCAGAATCCAACAATTCCTTGTACTTTTTCAGCTCATCCGCGACAGAAATTGAAGCCGTCTGCACGACGGTCTGACCCTGCGGTCTGCGCGCTTCGCGCACCTTGCCGCGCACAAATTCGGCGACCTCTTTCGCTTGCTCGTTTGTAATATAACTTGCATCGAATGTAAAACTGTTTTCATCGTCAAAATTGCTCTTTGCATGGGACGTTGCCGTCTCAAACTGGATATATCCTGCAATCAGCGCACCCGCATCCTTATACTGAACGCCGAGGATATCCGAATAATAGATTTCCTTCGTGCCGCGGAAGAAATCACGCGTCACCCAAGAACGCAGGTTTTTCTTTGCCTGCAGCGTGAGATGATCGCCATAAACATACAACACTTTTACCATGCCGCCATCAAGACGATAGATCGCGCCATTGACGTCGCGTTCAAAGCGCGCGCCGGACTCCACAGCCGAATCGACCGCCTGCTGCATGGGGTGGTCTGAGGTTTTCACATAGATAATATATACGACAAATAGGACTGTTCCGATCAAAAACGGAATGTATGCAAGGGTATGTGCCGACACATAATCAGTATAGGTCGCATCGGTGATCGAAGAATAGGTGATTCCCTCCAGCATATATAAAAAATTGAACACAAGACAGACGATCGAAGAAATCAGCTGAAGCCGATAGGCGAACGGATGCTTCCTGACGGCATAGACGACAATCGCAATCATGGAAACCAGCGACACAAACAGCTGGAAAAGGCATAAAATGCCGATGACTACGATTCCCCACACATAATCCCCCTCAATATACTCGCTTGTAAACGTGAGAAGTTGAAAGCCATTTTCCGATCCAACAACTCCTTTCACCCATTCATACTCAAATTCAACGACCACAAGACTAAACGCAAGTCCGATGAGCGTCATCGCCGCAATCAAAAATGCTAGAACCGCTGAAATAGCTTTACTTTTGTTCATCTTTCCCTCCGCAATGTGTTCTTCTCTGCATTCATCAGAGTTTTTGCTCATATTATATACGAGAATTTCTCGTAAGTCAAATGATTTACGAACATTTTTCGTAAAATAGTAGACATGGA